>WYBG01000306.1 GCA_011526015.1 Deltaproteobacteria bacterium
AACGGGACACCATTTACCGGGTTCCTGGGGACTGCAATCCGGAAGCCAGCATCCCGAAGGACTCCTCATTGCCCCGGTTTATATTCATTACGGCTCTGACAAAATTATGGATGGAGACGGCAACGAGCTGAAAAACATCAGCGGAGAAAAGCGTGATGTCAACATCGATGCTTTTACCCTGTTTGGCTGGTGGGTGAGCAAGTACAAAATTTTAGGCGCAAATTACGGCGCTTTGATCAACATTGGATTTGGTAACAACCAGTTTGAGTTTGCTTCTTTTGATTTCGAATCCGGCCTGGGACTGGCAGATCTCTACCTGCAGCCGGTCAACTTAGGCTGGCACTTAAAGCAGGCGGATTTTGTTGCCAGCTACGGCGTCTATTTTCCCACGGGCAGTTATGAAGCGGGAGCGGACGACAACAATGGCATGGGCATGTGGACCCACGAATTTGGCGCCGGAACCACGCTCTTTTTCGACTCCCAGAAACAGTGGCATTTCGCCGCCAGCGGTTATTTCGAGCTGAACGGGAAAAAGAAAGATACCGAGATCGATGTGGGCAATACGCTCACCGTGGAGGGCGGTTTGGGCCGCTCGTTCTTTAAAGGCGCTTTGTCCGTGGGAGCGGCTTATTACGGCAACTGGAAAATGAGCAATGATAAGATCGGATTGAATACCCAGATCCCAAACCTGCCCGGCGAGGTCACCCTGGAGGACAAGCACCGGGTCTATGGGCTGGGGCCGGAAGTAACCCTGCCAATCGTGATCAAGGGCAAGCTGATCTCTTTAATTAACGCGCGCTACTTTTGGGAGATGGATACCAAAAGCACCCTGGAAGGGCAGCGCCTCTTAGTGTTTGTGATATTTCCTTTCTTCAAGAATGAATGACCATGAGAAGAGAGAACCACCATGAAGCGCACACTTACAAAGGTATGGAGGGCTGTCGCGATCCTTGCGGTGGTGACAAGCGTCGCCGGGACTATCTGCGCTCAAACCGTTGACACCCGGATAGGCGCGCTCGACTTCGAATTGGGTGTGCCGACGAAGGGAACTGTCGCGAAACTTTACGACGAGATGGATTTCCAGCGCGCCTGCCAACTCTACCTCTGGGCGCTGCCCGCCGTCAACTCCACTCAAGCGAAATTGTATGCCGAGGTTGTCGTTGGATCAAAAGGCGGGGACTGCGCCATCTTCGAGGGTTACCACAACCTCAGCGGCTGCCTCACTCCCAACGTGATCACGCCTTACATAAGCGGCGACCTGGATCTTGTCAACTCCGGCCCGATGGTGGTTGAGGTGCCCCCCGGTCTTTTAGCTGGCTCGGCCATGGATTTCTGGCAGCGGCCGCTTACGGACTTCGGCGTCCTGGGGCCTGACAAGGGCAAGGGAGGCAAGTATCTGTTCGTCGGACCGGGGCAGGACGCGCCCAGGACAGAAGAGGCGGTCATGCTGCGCTCCCCGACGAACGGCGTCTTGTTCTTCTACCGGGCGCTCAATCCGGATCCGGTCAAGGCCGAAGAGGTGAAGAAAGGCTTGCGCATCTATCCGTGGAGCCAGCGCGCGAATCCGCCCGCGACGCGCTACCTCACGCCCGACCCGGACAAGATCACCGCGATACCGGCAATGCCCCGCGGCATGGACTACTGGCAGCGCCTGTGGGCTTTCATTCAGAGCGAGCCGGTGGAAGATCGCGACCGTTTCTTCGTGGCGATGCTGAAGCCGCTGGGCATCGAGAAGGGCAAGCCGTTCCAGCCCGATGAGCGGCAAACGAAAATCCTCGCCGAGGCGGCGTTCGTCGGCGAGGCGATGGCCAAGGCGAACGACTTTAACAAGCGCTTCCCCGGCACGCGTTACCGGCCGGACGCGCAATGGGAGTACGTGATCCTGGCGGACCCGGCGCAAGACCTTCCGGGCTATAGCCAGCTCGATGAGCGTGCGGCGTGGTTCTACGAGGCGATCTTTTTGACGAACGCCATGATCAGCAAGACCCCCGGCTTCGGCCAGGCGTACCTGGGCGCCTACCACGACAAGGACGGTCACCCGTTCGACGGCGGACAAAGCTACCACCTGCATGTACCGCCCAATCCGCCGGCGAAGCAGTTCTGGTCGGTCACACTGTACGACATCGACACCCGCGGCCTTATTCAGAACAAAGAACAGATCGCCGATCGGAATCCGCGCCAGCCCGGACTCATGACGAACCCGGACGGTTCGGTGGACCTCTACTTCGCTCCCGTCGCGCCAGAGGGCTTCGAGAAGAACTGGATTCCAACCGTGCCGGGCAGGGCGTGGTTCGCGTGGTTCCGCCTCTACGCGCCGCTGGAAGGCTACTTCGACAGGACCTGGCTATTGCCGGATATCGAGAAGGTAAAATAAAGGGTTCTATCGTTTTAGTAATTAAAATAAGCGTTTCTCTCTCAAACAAAAAAAACGAGGCTATCCAAAGGAGACCGAATTATGAAAAACCGGTTTGTTTCTTCGATTATCTTCATGGTCCTGATGGCGGTGTTTTCATACACCACCGCGGCAAACGCCCAGGCGGCCATACTGGTTTTGCTCTTCGGCGAGAAGGTCGCCACGGAAAACTTTTACTTCAGCCTCAAAGTCGGCGGTAATTGGGCTAACCTGTCCGGCATTGACAACACCAACTCGCGTTTGGATCTCAATTTCGGCGCCACGGCCACTATCAAACTGAGTGACAAATTCTACCTGGTGCCGGAGTTTATGCCGCTCTCTCCCAAAGGCGCCAGCGATATCCCGCTCCGGGAGACCGAAAATTCCAGTTTAGATACGTTGTTGCAGAATCCGACCAATACCGCCAGGGAATTGAATTATATCGACATTCCGGTGGTGTTGAAATTCTGCATCCGCCGTAATCCCAAAGTGAGTATCGGCGCGGGGCCGCAGATCAGTATCCTGACCAGCGCCACCGACAAGTTTCAGTCCAAGATCCGGGAAGATAACGATCTTACCTTTAAAGAAAATATCAAATCTCAACTCAACACTATTGAATTTGGTGTGGTCTTCGATTTGATGTATTCCCTGTGGGGAGCGCGCAACGGCAAAGGCCTGGACCTGCACGCTCGATATACCCTGGGATTGACCGATACGGTCAAGGACAATCCCGGCAAGGCAGTCAAAAATTCGCTCTGGCAAATTTCGGTGAGTTTTCCGTTCGTTTCGGAAAATCAGGCCAAAGAAAACAAGAGATAAACAGGGGGAAATAAGTTGCTAACAGGGCGCAAAAACAAGGGGCTTAATATTATCTCACCCCCTAAAACGTCAAACAATAACGGAGGTAATGTCATGAAATGGTTCATTAAAGGTATTTGTTTACTTATGGTTGTCATGCTGCCGGCGTTATTTTCGCAGCCGGCGGCGGCGCAGGATAAGCCCAACATCCTGGTTATCTGGGGCGACGACATCGGCCAGTTCAATGTCAGCGCCTACAACATGGGCATGATGGGGTACCGGACGCCCAACATCGACCGGATCGCAGCAGAAGGCGCGCTGTTCACGGACTGGTACGGCCAGCAGAGCTGCACCGCCGGCCGGGCGGCGTTCATCACCGGGCAGTCGCCGATTCGCACCGGGCTCACCAAAGTCGGGATGCCGGGGGCGCCGGAAGGTATGCAGAAAGAGGACCCGACCATTGCCGGGCTGCTCAAGGACTACGGCTACATGACCGGCCAGTTCGGCAAGAACCATCTCGGCGACCGCGATGAGATGATGCCGACCAACCACGGCTTCGACGAGTTTTTCGGCAACCTCTACCACCTGAATGCGGAGGAGGAACCGGAGAACGTGGACTATCCTAAAGATCCGGAATTCAGGAAAAGATTCGGCCCTCGCGGGGTCATCAAATCCAGCGCGGACGGGAAAATAGAGGACACCGGTCCGCTAATGAGGAAGCGCATGGAGACGGTGGATGAAGAGTTCACGGCTGCGGCGCTGGATTTCATGGAGCGCGCTAAAAAATCCGGCAAACCATTCTTCCTGTGGTGGAATTCCACCCGCATGCACATCTTCACTCATCTCAAACCAGCCTCGCAGGGAAAGACCGGTCTGGGCATATATGCGGACGGGATGGTGGAGCATGACGGGATGGTCGGTCAGTTGCTGGATAAGCTTAAAGAGTTAGGCCTCGAGAAGAATACCATCGTCATGTATTCTACTGACAACGGTGCAGAGGTATTGAGCTGGCCGGACGGCGGCACCACCATGTTCCGCGGCGAGAAAAACACCAACTGGGAAGGCGGCTACCGGGTGCCCTGCCTGATCCGCTGGCCCGGCGTTTTCAAACCCGGTACGGTGATCAATGACATTGGGGCGCATGAGGACATGCTGCCGACCCTGCTGGCGGCGGTGGGTGATCCGGCGATTAAAGAGAAACTGCTGAAAGGGCATCGCGCCACGGCCCTGCAGCGGGATTACAAGGTGCATCTCGACGGATATAACCTGCTGCCCGCTCTGAAAGGTGAGGCCCCCTGGCCGCGGAAAGAGTTCCTTTACTGGACCGATGATGGCGGGGTTGCTGCGCTTCGCTTCAACAACTGGAAGTTCACCTTCATGGTGCAGCGCGCCAAAAGTATGGATGTCTGGCTGGAGCCCTTCGAAGTATTGAGAGCGCCGATCCTGGTTAATCTGCGCATGGATCCGTTCGAGCGTGCCAAGGATGAGGGTACCGACTACGGGCGCTGGGTTATGGAGCGCATGTTCACGATCGTTCCGGCGACAATCGGCGTCGGGCAGTGGCTGCAGAGCTTTAAGGAATTCCCGCCGCGCCAGGCGCCCGCAAGCTGGAATCTTGATAAAGTAATGAAAGCAATGACCAGCGGCCAGCCGTCGAAGTAGCAGTGCCGCAGGGGAGAACATAGTTTCCTAACTGATTCAGGGGGTGAGATAAAACAACTTCCCGTTAGCTTTTGAGAAGCTTTGATATTTCAGGCATCTCGTTCACCCTGGGGAGTAGCTTGCTATACTCCACAAGGTAAAAAACAAGGGATTTCCCCGGCTTTGCGGGGTGGCTTAGCCAAAAATTATCTCATCCCCTAAACCGTCATACAACAATAGAGGTAAAGTCATGCAACAGTTCATGAAAGCGTTGTATTTACTTATGGCTGTCATGCTGGCGGGGTTACTTTGGCAGCCGGCAGCGGGGCAGGACAAGCCCAACATCCTGGTCATCTTTGGCGATGACATCGGCTGGTTCAACATCAGCGCCTACAACCACGGGACCATGGGGTACCGCACTCCCAACATCGACCGCATTGCCAAAGAGGGCGCGATGTTCACGGACTACTACGGGCAGCAAAGTTGCACGGCCGGCCGAGCAGCCTTCATTACCGGGCAGATTCCGTTTCGCACCGGGCTCACCAAAGTTGGCCTCCCCGGCGCTGATCTCGGCATCCGTCCCGAGGACCCGACCATTGCCGAACTGCTCAAACCTCTCGGCTATATGACCGGCCAGTTTGGGAAGAACCACCTGGGCGACCGGGACGAATTCCTCCCCACGAACCACGGCTTCGATGAGTTCTTCGGGAACCTGTACCACATGAACGCGGAGGAGGAGCCCGAACATCCCGACTATCCCAAAGACCCTGGGTTCAGGAAGCGGTTCGGGCCCCGGGGCGTACTCAAATCCAGCGCCGACGGGAAGATCGAGGATACCGGGCCTCTCACCTCCAAACGTATGGAGACGGTGGATGAGGAGTTTTTGAGCGTCACGCTCGACTTCATCGACCGGGCCCACAAAGCGGGCAAGCCCTTCTTTGTCTGGTTCAACACCACCCGTATGCACATCTTTACCCATCTAAAACCGGCTTCGGAGGGCAAAACGGGATTAGGAATCTATCCTGACGGCATGGTGGAGACCGATGGGCATGTGGGCCAACTCCTGAAGAAGCTTGAGGACCTGAAGGTCGCCGACAACACAATCGTCATTTACACCACCGATAACGGCGCCGAAGTGTTCACCTGGCCTGACGGCGGCACGACCCCCTTTCGGAGCGAGAAGGGCACGAATTGGGAAGGCGGGTTCCGGGTTCCATGCGTGGTCCGCTGGCCGGGAGCCATCCAACCGGGAACACTTATCAACGATATTGCCGCGGGAGAGGACTGGCTCCCCACGCTCCTGGCTGCGGCCGGGGTGCCGGACGTGAAGGAGAAGCTCCTGAAGGGTTACCAGGCCGGCACAAAGACTTTCAGGGTACATCTGGACGGCTATAATCTATTACCCGCGCTCAAGGGCGAGGCCAAGGAGTGGCCCCGGAAGGAGTTCTTCTACTTCAGCGATGACGGGGACCTCCTGGCGCTCCGGTACAACAAGTGGAAGTTCGTCTTCGCCGAGCAGCGAGCCGAAGGCGCCCAGTTGTGGCTGGAACCGTTCGTCATACTGCGGGCGCCTGGATTGTACAACATTCGCTCCGATCCGTTCGAGCTGGCTCCCAGGACCTCCGCCACCTACTATGACTATCTCTTCCGGCATGCCTTCGTCCTCGTTCCGGCCCAGGCGGGTGTGGCGCGATTTCTGGAAACCTTTAAGGAGTTTCCGCCCCGGCAAAAACCGTCCAGCTTCACCATCGATCAGGTGCTGGAACGCATGCAGCAAAACCAGGGGGTGGGGAAGTGAGTTGATGTTGCAGAAGAGTCGAGAAGTCGAGGTGTCGAAAAGTCAAAAGAGTTGAAAAGTTGAAGAGTCAGAAAAGTTGAAGTGTCGAAGGGGTCGAAGAGTCGAAG
>WYBG01000307.1 GCA_011526015.1 Deltaproteobacteria bacterium
GCACAGAGGAACTGAGAAATTATGCCAGCCAGGAAGTGGAGCTATGCCGAAACTCTGTGATCTCTGTGAACTCTGTGGCTAAAAAAGTTAGGGACAAACTCTCAGATTTCGGCATGAAGAATCTAAAGAAATGACAGCAAATTCGTTAAGCGAAGAACGCCTTACATCACCACTAAACCTTCAGTGTTGGCATTTTCCAGTTTTTTCAGGTTCAAGTTGCTGTGGATCAACACCGCCCGCTGCAAGATGGGAGTGGTAATGTTGCAGCGAATGAACTTGCCGCCGACGATCTGGGTTTCGCGCATCACCGGTTTGGAGAGCTTGCAATTTTCAAAAATCACATTGCGAACAATGGCGGTAGCGAAACGGCAATTGCGAAGATGGCTGGTTTTGAATTCTCCTTCATCGATGATGCAGCCGATGAAGTTAGCCTGGATAAGATCGCTCATCTGGAATACCGTGGAATAGAACTGGCTGCCGGAGCAGAGGGCGTTATCCAGCTTGCTGTCGATGAAGCTGACGGTATCGAAATAACTCATCATGAAATTGCCGTCGGTAATCTGCACGGCTTTGAATTCCACGTTTTTCCAATAGGTATTTTTCAGATCAGCCGCTTTGATATACAGATTCTCGAAGTTACAACCTTTGATTTTTAGCAGGTTGCCTTCCACCAGGGACATATCGATGTCATGGAAATCCGAGTCCACGATAATGGTTCCGCTCAAAGTCGCCTGGATCATTTTAATGTGATGGAATTTGCAACCCTGGAAAAACCCGCGCTTCAGGTTGGCATTGGTCAGGTTGGAATTCGTAAAATCCACGTCGATGAACACCGCCCCCATGAAAGAAGCGCTTCGCAAATCCAGCCCGGAGAGATCAAACGCTTCGAAAACAACCTTGTCGAGGGTAACCGGGGCTACCGAGCTTTCGATGTTAGCGCGGAGTTTTTTCAAATAACTCTTCTTGTCCGGAATATGCTGCCAGCAATAGTGGGTAAACGAAATCGGTTTGAACGGGCAACCATCAACAGCGCATTTATGATAAGACATGTAAGCAATCCTCTCTTGAATCGACGCTATTTCCCCAATTTATATCACCTTAGGCCTCAATTATATAAAAAAAAGGCTAAAATTTCAACTACAAAAACTTTTAATTGTTTCTATCCCCTGGAAAGTTATATATATTTTTAGCTTTTTCGTTTATATTCTCTATAATCAACGCCTGAACAATTGCCGCCCCGGAGAGTTATAGCCACAAAAACCGCTCGCCCGGGCGGGTTTGGCTAAGGATGGCGATGCGGCCATCTGACCAGCTTGCTGGCAGGTTTTGGGGTTACGACGGGGGGTGTTTACCGGAGGCGCTCAAAATCGCCCGCGCTTGCGCTCTTTGGCCGGCAAAACCTCCAGGCAGGTGGTCCACCAGCCGGTGAGAATGGTTTCCACGAACTCCTCTGGCAATTTTTCTTCCCGCATCTCCCCGGCTAAACGCTGATAATCGTACTCTACGGGAACATACGTGAACCGGGGAGTATCATTCACCTCTAATAACATATAACCCACACTGGTCTGCCCGTTATTCTCCGGGCGGCCGATTACGCCTACGTTGGCAAAATATTTATCGCCGGGCAATTCCCGCTGCCAGTGGAGGCCGGTATGGGTGGCGCAGATAATATCCGCCCGGTAATCCCGGCAGAGCTTTTCCAAAAAATGGGTCGGGGTGGTGGACTCCCATAAAAATTCATTCATCTTGCGCGGGGAGCCGTGGCACAACAGCGCCCGGTATTTCCCCATCTCCAGGCGAATTTCACCGGGCAGGGTTTTCATCCAGCGTTTGTGGTCTTCCGCGGTGTTGGCGTAGGTGTAATTATAGCTGAGTTTGGCAAAGTAATTATCGCGCGGGTCGGTGTAGCCGCACTGGCAATCCTGCAAGCGGTTCCCGATGGAGTTATCATAATTGCCCTGCACCACTGCAATTTCGTTTTTCCGCAAAATTTCACAGGCGCGATCCGGGTGGGGGCCGAATGCGCCCAGATCTCCCAGGCAGAAGATGGCGTCTGCCCCCCGCCGCCAGGCGTCTTTCAGGGTTTCTTGCAGCGCCAGGTAGTTGCTGTACACCCCGCCGATCAGGGCAATTTTTTGATACTTTTCGATTGATAAATCCTCACAGCTTATGGTAAAGACCTCAAAGGTTTTGAAAACCTTTGAGGTCTTATCACCCGGTGAAATTGGAACAAATCGCCCCGTACAAATAGCAGGTATAACAGGCCTGCTGCTTCAGCCGGTAGCTTTTTGTCGCTTCTTTCAGCGTCTCTCCCAGGTAGGCGTCTTCGGATTCGATGAGAATGGGGCAGACGAACACCCCGCGATCCGTGGCGATGCGGCTGTTGGAGCAGATCAACTGGCTGCAATCGTAGCCTTCCAGCATTGCTTCGGTGACCATTTCGTAGCGATCGTAACCGCGGTCGCGGGCAATTTCCCGCCCGATTTTCAACGAAGGCAGAATTTTCAGGCGCGGGCGGGCGCAGCCGTTCACTTTCAGGGTGTTGATGAAACCGTTCAACACCGTTTCATCTTCGTGGTCTTCCCAGGTTTTGGCGACGGTGATGATGGGCAGAAAGCCATATTCATACAAGAGCCGAACCCCGCGCAGCGTTTTTTGGAATACCCCCTTGCCGCGGATGGCGTCGTTCATCTCTTCGCTGTACCCGTCGAGGCTCACCCGGATTTCCAGGGAATAGATTGAACCGGCTTCCAGTTCCTGCAAACGCCGGGCGGTTTTTTCTTTGATCAGCATCCCGTTGGTGAGCACCGTGGCGGGGCCATATCCCAGGGTCAATTGCAGAATGTCGAGTATCTGCCGGTTCATGAACGGCTCCCCGCCGGTGAAGTAGTATTCCTTCACTCCAATTTCCAGCGATTCTTTTAGGTAGCGCTCTACCTGCTCAAGGGCCATAAATCCGAAACTGCGGTTGGCGGGGCTGCAACTGATGAAGCAGTGCCCGCAGGCAATGTTACACAACGTGCCGCCCACCTGGAACCAGAGGTTATCGAGCCCATCGAGGTGAATATCAGGATGCGCAATCTCTTTTTCCGGAATTTCCGCGGGAATGATTTCCATGAATTGCCTTTATTTCGTTTCCTGACGCGCCTGGGAAGCTGTTTATGGCATAGCCATCCCTTCGGGAAAAGTTGCCACAAAGGCGCTAAGACAAGAAGTTTCAAGAAAAAATCTTCAATATTCTTGGTGAAACTTTGTGACTTCGCGGCTTCGTGGCAAGAATTTGGACTTTTAAAACGGCTTCTGACCATCAATTATCAAAAAACCACCCCTGAAACGCCGCAACCGGGCCGGGCGATCCAGGGGGGAAAAATTTTTTTTCAATGAAACGGGAGAATGCCATGCGGCCCTACCGGGTCAGGAGCATCTTCCTCACCTGCGAATAGCCCTCGGCTTCGATGCGGTAGAAGTACAGGCCGCTGCTGAGCAAGCCGGCGTCGAAATCCGCTTCGTACTTTCCGGCCGGCATCGCCCCATCCACCAGCGTGGCCACTTTTTGCCCCAGCACGTTGAACACGGTGAGCCGAACCTGCCCGGCCCGGGGAATGGCGAAGCGAATCCGGGTGGCGGGGTTGAAGGGGTTGGGGAAGTTCTGCTCTAATTCATACCCTTCGGCCAGCGCGCCCTTGACCGGCTCGATCCCGGTGGGAACGTTGATCATGGCAGCCAGCGCGTCGATTTTTCCGTAGCCGAAGGCGGTGTTTACGGTATTGCCGGTGTACACGTCCTTGCGGGCAGTGGCGGCCAGGATGGCCAGCGCCTCGTTCCAGTTGAGGGAGGGATTGCGCTGGAGCATCAGGCCGATCGCCCCGGCAACGTGGGGCGCGGCCATGCTGGTTCCCTGCATTTTCACGTAGTTCCCGCCTTGCAGAATATTCTTGCGAACCACCCCCTGCCCGATGTTCAGGTGGCTCGACAGGGCAGAAATAATCGCTTCGCCCGGGGCGGAGATCTCCGGCTTCAGGCGGTTGTCGCGGGTGGGCCCCAGGCTGCTGAAGTAGGACAACTGGCCGATATTCGGGATAACGCCGCCGGGATTGATTTGCACCCGCAGGCTGTCATCGATATCGATCCACTGGTTTTTGGTAACGTACGAGCCTACCGTGATCAGGTTATGCGCGGTTCCTGGGATGGTAAGAGTTTTTTGAAAATCCCCCGGGCGGAAATACGTGCCGCTATGGTGGGTAAACTCTCCCCCGGCCACCGCCCAAATATCGAATTCCGGGTTGCCGGTCTCGCTGTAGGTGTAAACCGACCAGGTGCACATATCGGCGAGGTACTGGCCGTTGTTTCCTTCGATGTTGATTACCACCCGGCGGGCGTTGTTATTGGGATCGTTGGCCACGGTCGCATCCACCGTCACCAGGCCGTATTCCAGGTAGAAAAGGGTGAAGAGCACGTTTTCCACCTTCTGGCCCGGCCCTACCGGCGGGGTGAAACCGATCAGGTTGCCGACCGCGTCGTAGGCGGCGACGCCGGTGTAAATGGTGCCGGTGTTGTACCACAAGTCGATCAGCCCGAAAGAGCCGCCCTCCGGAATCTGGAAGCCGGTTTCCAGGGCGTCATTATAGCCGGTTCCCGGCTGGGTGGGGTATCCGCCGTGGATGCGGTTGTCCCCGGAATTGCCGGCCGCGGCGACGATGATCCGCCCGGGGCCGACCAGGGAATTCAGGGCCTGCTCGTAAAGGCTGCTGCCGTCATGGGCGCCGTAGTGCCCGCCTAAGCTAAGGTTGATGACTCCCGGTTTTCCCATCTGGGCAGTTTTGCTGAAGAAATAGTTCACCCCGTTCACCACGTCCACGTCGGAAAAGCCGCCGTAGCTCTGGTGGTCGCGAAGGCCTTTTACAAAGATGATATCCGCTTTGGGGGCGACGCCCATATACCCGCCGGGAAAGGAAATGCCGTTGCCAGCCGCGGTTCCGGTCACGTGAGTGCCGTGCCCGCCGCCGCCGTTTCCGTCCATCTCGAAACACTGCCCGGCGTCGATCTGCGCTTTGGTGTACTCGGTTCCGTAGTTATATCCCGCCGGGGGATTGGCGGCGCCGGACATATCCCAGAGATATTGAATGCGGGTGGTGCCGTCGGCGCCGTCGAAATCGTTATGGCTCCAATCGATGCCGCTATCCAGCACCCCCACAACCACTCCTTCGCCGCGATACCCCCGGGGCAGGTTAACGCCGTTATGAACCTGGTTGGCCTTGACCTCCTGGTAACTGACGTTCATCGCCGCCCGGGAGCGGGCGCTGATCTGCATGGAGTAAACGCAGGTTTTCTCGGCGACCCGTTCCACCGCTTCTAACGGCAGGGTTGCGGTAAGAATATCGCCGGCGATAGTATATACCACCCCGCCGCTGCGCTCCACTTCCTGCACGGCAGCGACCGGATCGCCGGATTTAATGAACAGGGAAACCATCGCCCGGCCGTTTTGATTCTCCACGCCGGCCACCGGGGAAAGGTTTTCGATTGCGGCTTCTTTTACCCCGCTGTTTTCAGCCCGCTCCACTTTGTTGATGAGGCGGCGCAGCAGGGGATCGATCTTATTGGCGTGGGGGATAGCGCTTTCCACCACCCCGCTCATCATTTTGGAATTGTCGGTTTGTAGCTGTTTGGCGAGCGTTGCCGGGCCGCGCCCCTGGCCAAACGCCGCCATGGAAACCATGATGGCAATACATAATCCGGTAAAAATAGGCTTCAACATCACTTCTCCTCATGCTTTCTCAGGTTTTCAGTTTGTTGCTGCCTCAGCGCAGCATGGTTAATTTGCGCGCATAAGATAGCCAACCGATGTGAAGCCCTTCAATAGATCAAACGGCCTAATTTTTAGCTGCCGGATAAGCGCCGGGTTCAGTATGAAGCGGTTTTAGTACTCATTTCAATCTATTTCCGTTCATTCACTCCTCTACCGCCGCCGCTTCCGAACGGTACAAATTCAGGGCGTTGTCGCCGGAGATCAGCCGGAACACGTCGCGGATTTGCTCGAAGCCGGTTTTGAGCAGGAAGTTGGAATTTTTGCCGTAGCTTTTCATCCCGATGATGTAAAAATCCGGTTCGGGATTTCGCAGCACTTGCGCGTCCGGGGCGGGCCGGGTTAAACAATCCGCGGAGGATTGCCCCAACAGCGCCGCCGCCAGCTTCATGGGGGCGCGGGAGGCGTAGCATTCGTGAACCTGCAATTCCCGGTAAATATCGTTATCGGGGCTGTAGCCCACGTTGGCGATGATATGATCGACCTCCAGGAGCAGCGCCCCTTCCGGGGTGTCTGCTTCCACTCGGAATTTTTCGCTGCGCTCATCATATTCCAGGGCGTTGACCGCAGCGTTTTTAATCCGGCGCACGTTGGGGTGCGCAGTTAGCCGGTTCGCCTCCCGCACGATCCGCTCGCGTTCTTTCAAGGGATCACCGGGAATGGGGAGCAGCGGGGTTTCCCCCTCGCCGCGGGTAATCCAGGTTGCCCGGGTATGAGGATTTTCTTCCATCAACTGCGCCAGCGCGACGATGCTGGTTGCGGCGCTATGCCCGTCGCCCACCAGCAGGGTGGTTTTACCGGCGTAGCGGGATTTGGCGCTCCCGGCGATATCTTCCAGCCCATATTGGATGCGTTCCCGGTTGGCCAACTCGCCCGGGGCCGGAATCCCCCCGTCGCCCAGCCAGTTAGGGTTGCCGTAACTCCCGGAAGCGTCGATCAGGTAATCCGATTCATAGATTTTTTCCCGCCCCTGCCGGTCGCGGGTAAGAATGCGGAAGGGAAAATGGGCGCGCTGCCCGTCGCCGATGTGCTCGTTTTTCAGAATACCCCGCCGGCTGACGGCCAGCGCTTCGCAGCCGGTAATAATGTGCGGCTTCAGGAATTGAGAATTAGCCAGCGGGAGCAGGTAGCGCTCCAGGTAAGCCCGGCCGCTCAAATATTCCTCATCTCCCGGCAGGGGAATTCCCTGCTGCGTGAGCAACTTCTCTCCCAGCTGGGAGTGGTTCATTCCGAAAGGAGAAAAGAAAGTAACGTGTTTCCACTGCTGCACGTTGTGGGCAACTTCCCCTTTTTCCAGAATGCGCACCTGGTACCCCGCGCTTTTGGCGTAGAGCGCCGCTTCAATACCCACCGGCCCCGCGCCGATGATGGCGATTGATTTTTTGCTTTGAGGGTGAGGCATGATTACTCCTTTTTACAAGTGCTGACTCTCTTTTTCTGGTGTAGTGTTAATGGTGGGGTAGAAGTCTCATTTATACCTGCGTTCCGGAGTAGATTATTTTCCCGGAAACGCCCCTCCCAAGCCGACAAAAATATAACGAAGAGAATCTTCGTCCCCGCACTGATCACCCCCCGCACCGTGCCGGGGACTTTTGACTTCCCAATGCGCTTGCGGTAGCGCACCGGCGCTTCCCGGCTGCGCACGCCCCGCTGTGCGGCCTTGATCCCTGTATCTCTATCATTATAGCCAGAATCTTAAAAGGCTTTTATTGTTTTTTACGCTTTGTTTTTTGAGTTTTGAGGCTATTCCAAACGCCGCGAACCAGGTCCTCTGCTATCCAGATATCTTCCCGCTTCTGAATCGTCTCGAAGACAAGCTCAAGTTCCGGTAAAGTTAACAAATTTTGCCGTGCTGCATCCACCAGCACACCTAATGTGCCCTTTATCTTAAAGCCGAATTTCTTAGCTTCATTTCGAGCTTGCAGATCGTCAAGTAATAGTAAATTTGCCTTTTCATTTATCGCCAATTGAATGGCATACTTCTCACCCCAATCCAAAGGCAAATTGGTTACCCTCGCTGAAAGTTGGTTTTCCGTTAATTCTACGACTTGTAGATGCCGGTTGAGGTATGCCATTTCAATGGACAGGGCATCCGCTTCTCCCCTGGCAAGTCCTGCAAGGGCAGCCTCTTCATAAACCACCGCAGGGATCGAAACGGCTCCATAAAGCGGGTAAAGCAAATGGATTTGGTTAACTTTGGCGAGTGCGATGAGGGGACCGGAATTACTGACGACTGTTCCTGAGGGAGCGGATGGTTTCACCCCAGTTCTTCCTGTATCATTTCTTTTGACCAGCGCGGTTCGATGCCGGCGGCGCGGGCCTGGCGGATCATTTCCTTTTCCGGGAGACCCGCTAACTCCGCCGCCCTTCCAAATGAAACCAGACCGCGAGAATATAATAAGAGCGCTTCCTGTATTCTTAGTTGCTGGAGCCCCAGCATTACTAATTCCGAAAGCTTGTCCCGATAGGGTTTTAAATGCTCCAAAAGTTCATCCGGGATTTCGATAGTCAATTTCTCCATAACGGTTCTACCACCTCAAATTACTGTTATGATTTAACCCAAAATAATATCTGCCAACGGGTTTGGCAAGCGGCAAATTCCCCGCGCCTTTTTTTAACGCATTTGCCCGGGCGAAGGCTTTTCTTCCAAAGAGGCGGTTAGAGACCTCTGCCGGCATTTAGAGGGTTGGAAAAATTTAATGCACCAGCCAAACGCGAATAATTATCCCACAAACAATAAAGGGAGGCCGGTACGTTATTTCTTTCCAACCCCCTTAAAACGCCCCTCCCAGGCCGACAAAAATATGACGAAGAGTATCTTCGTCCCCGCCCCAACCACCCCCCGCAGCGTGCCGGAGACTTTCGATTTCCCAATCCGCCTGCGGTAGCGCACCGCAACCTCCCGGCTGCGCACGCCCCGCTGCGCGGCTTTGATCTGCATCTCCACGGTCCAACCATAATTGCGGTCGCGCATATTCAGGGATTGCAGGGTGGAATAGCGGATCGCCCGGAAAGGCCCCAGGTCCGTAAAATTAGCTTTCCAAAACAGTCTGATCAACCGGCAGGCCAGCCAGTTGCCGAAGCGCTGCTGCGGGGTCAATGCGCCGGCCTCCGCCTGCCCCAATACGCGGGAGCCGATCACCATGTCGGCCTGATCCTCAATGATCGGCTGCACCAGCGCCCCCATCTCTTCCGGGCAATCGCTGTAATCGCCGTCCAAAAATACCACGATATCCGGCGCCCGCAGCGAGGCGATCCCGGTGAGGCAGGCGGCTCCGTAGCCCCGTTCCGGCTCCTGCAGCGCCCGCGCCCCGGCAGCCCGGGCGACTTCCACAGTTCGATCGGTCGAACCGTTATCCACCACCACAACGTCATCCACCCAGGGGGGAATTTCGGCAATTACTTTTCCGATAGATTTTTCCTCATTTATTGCCGGAATAATGACCGCGATTTTACGATTATCTTTCATTGCCAGTTGAAACCTTCGATGGTAAAACAAATATCAATTTTCGATTTAAAAACCACTCCCGCAAAACCAGGAACCAGACCGGAATGAATTCCAGCCATACGATTCCATAATCGAAGAGTTCAACCTTGCCGAGGGCTAAAAAATAGTAGCGCAGGTAGTAGAGCGAGAGCAGCGGGGCGAGCCACAGGAGTGATTTGCGGGGAGAAATCGCCAGCAGGGGCGCCAGCCAGACCCCGTACCAGGGGAACTGATTGGGCAGCAGGAAGAACATTCCGGCGATGAGCAGCAGGGAGCGGTCGAAAATTGTCGCCGGATCGCCAGTGGTCAGTTGGGGGTTGTTAGTTGTGGGCTTGCCGCCGGTGCGTAAAGTTAAGTACCCGATCCAGCCCAGCAGTAGAAATCCCGCCAGGAAGCGGGCGAGCAGTTGGGAATGGCCGGGATGAACGCCGATTACTTTGGTAATTCCCCAGGAAAAACCGAGCAGGATTTTGAACAAACTGTCGTTGAGCTGCCAGCGGGTGCTGTAGTTCGTGAAGGCGGAGCTTTCGTTCCAGAACTCGCCTGCGAAAATCGGCAAGAACAGCAGCAGGGCGAGGATTCCGAACAGCGCCAGCGCCGCGGCCATGCGCCGGTAATCCGGCCAGAGCGGCCGCAGGAAGAGCGGCAGCAGCGCCGCCGGCCAGATTTTCACCCCCGCGGCCAGCGCCAGCAACGCTGCCGCCCGGTAGGGTTTTTGCTGCGCCGCGAACAAAATCGCCGCTAACAGAAACGGAAACACCAGCACGTCCATGTGCCCGGAGTTGAAAATTTCTTTCACTAACAGGGGATTTAGCCAGTAAATGGCGATCCACAGCGGCGAAAAGCGGAGATAGCGCAGAATATGAAAAAGGAGCAGCAGCGCGGCGAGGTCGAAGCCCAGGAGAACGATTCTCCAGGCCGTCAGGCTCCAGGGTTCGTCGAAGACTCCTTGGGAGATGAAGTACGCCAGGGCAAACGCCGCCTGGGTGAGCGGGGGATAGATGGTGCGAATGTAAGCGTGATTGATCCGCTCGATCACCGCGCCGGTTTCCCGGGCCAGCGCCAGCAGGCGCGGAGGAACCTCCCCCTCCCCGGCCAGCCCCTGTTTAATTTGATCCGGCGAGTAGGCGTAGGGATTGAAACCGTTGGCGGTTACCGCCCCGTCCCAAAAGTAGCGATAAAAATCATCTTCCAAAATCGGGATGGAAAAGAACATCACCCCGCGCATTACCGCCCCAGCGAGGAGGATGGCCGCGAGCAGGCGAGGCGTTTCCCGGGAGTGCAGGATCAGTTCCGCAAGATAGCGGAACGCCAGCCCGGCCAATCCTAACAAAGCGACCATGGTGAGGATGGGACGCTGCCGGAGAGGAATTTCCGGCGCAAACGCCCCGGAAAGAAGCGCCAGCGCGCCGGTAAGGGCGAGCAGCAGAGCGCCTCCGATTTTCCAGCGCGCCGGGAGCCTGTTGCGGCCACGATGCTTCCGGAGAGTTGCTGCTAAACAAGAAAAAGGCCACGAATGTCCACGAATTTTCACGAATGATTTTTGGGGAATGTATTTCTCGCTTTTCGTGTAAATTGCCGAGCACCATTTTTTGTTTTTTTGACCGGATGTACAAGATTGACCGGGTTGGGGAATTACTCTATATCCGGTTAATCCTGTGCATCCTGTCAGAAAATAGATTTATCTTCTACTAACTTGCGCGAAACAGGAGTATTTGATTCCCTTCGTGTTCATTCGGGTCGATTCGCGGCTAACTTTTGAACAAACCGGTTCAACGCCTTTATTTCGCCACACGTCTAATGCTTCCCCTGCAAAGACAGGGCAGGCGTAAACCGGTGCAGCAGGGAGGAAAGGCCGGTATAGTAAAACCCGCATTGAAAGAGCAGGAAAAAGGGCAGGGAGTAGTAAACGTCCTGGGCAAGGAAATACAGCGATCCGCAGGTAAAGTAGCCTGCGATCAGCAGCTCGAAAAAGTGCTGGTAAGTACGTTGCGGCCGGTAGCGCTTGCCCCGCCAGGTGCCCTTTTGCCCCTCCAGGCGGAATTTGGGGGTTCGCCGGAACTCCCCGGGACGCCGGAACAGCGCTTCCAGGGCCGCCCGCCCGTTATTCAGCGACAACCCGATCCCCAGCGCCATCACCAGGGGCACATAGAGAATGTGCGGCCAGAGTTTGCCGCGCGATTCCCGGATCGCCGCGGCGTAATAAAAAATGACCGAGAGCGTGGCGGCCAGGAAAACCAGCAAATACAGGAGAAGCAATTGCCGGGGCGCTTCTCCTGAGTGAAGCTGAGCTTTGACCGCCGGCGCCAGCAGCAGCGCCGGAACGGCCATCAGTAGGTAGGCAAAATTGTTGCTCAAATGGATCAGCGCTTCTAACCGCACCCGGAAGGGGAAGTTGGAGCGCCAGATTTGGGGAAACAGCTTCAAGGCGGTTTGCACCGCGCCCTTGGCCCAGCGGTGCTGCTGATTTTTATAGGCGTTCATCTCCCCGGGCAGCTCCGCGGGAGCGACCACCTCCGGCAGATAGATGAACTTCCATCCCGCCAATTGGGCGCGGTAACTCAAATCTAAGTCTTCGGTGAGGGTGTCGTGCTGCCAGCCCCCGGCCTCGATAATGGCCTGCCGCCGCCACACCCCGGCGGTGCCGTTGAAATTGAAAAACCGCCCGGAGCGGCTGCGCGCCAGGTGCTCGATGATGAAATGGGCGTCTAAAAAAATCGCTTGCAGGCGGGTGAGCAGGGAATAATTGCGGTTGAGATGCCCCCAGCGGGCTTGCACCATCCCCACGCCCGGCTGCGCCAGGTAAGGAATGGTTTTTCTCAGAAAATCCCGCGGGGGGACGAAATCGGCGTCGAAAATGGCGAGGTACTCCGACCCGCTTCGCTCCAGCCCCAGCGCCAGCGCCCCGGCTTTGAATCCCCGGCGCTCCCCGCGGTGGAGGTGCTCGATGCGAAATCCCTTCTCTTGCAGCCGCTTCACCAGGCGGGCGGCGAGGCGCTCGCTGCCGTCCGTGGAATCGTCCAGCACCTGCACGTGCAGCCGCTCCCGGGGGTAATCCAGATGCACCGCCGCTTTTAAGAGCCGTTTGATGACGTAGCGCTCGTTATAAACCGGCAATTGCACCGTAACCTCCGGCCAGTCGTGCACCTCCGGCGGTTCCGGCAGGGAATGTTTTTTGTACTTCTGATAAGTGAGCAGCAGAAAATACTTGTGCAATCCGAAAAATCCCAGCGCCAGCAAGGAGACCAGGTAGAGAGATAACACGATGGTATCGTACACATTTCCTTCCCGATATTGATCCGGCAAACCGGAGTATTAAAAGGACGCCAATATTAACCAGCAGGCGCAAAAATTACAAACGATTTCCCGCCGGCAGGGTGGCTCTATTGAACCGGAGTGTGGGAGAGCGGGAGAAACGGAGACGCGAATCTCCCCTTCTCCGGTTCGCTAATTTTGGGAAAACAAATTGGGTGGGAAAAGGGCTTAAATCCTCACGAAAACTTCAATTTTCCGTGATAACTGAGGTTACGCAGAACATTCTCGTTCCACCGGTCTCCGGTGGAACGCGCTGCGCGATGCTCTGCATCGCGTCATGTTACGACTCGGCGCAGAGCCCCGACCCGTCGGGGTGAACGAGTCGTAAATGTGTAACATCAGTGATAATTCGCCGGGGCGGCGGCGACAAAACCGCTGCGTTATTCACTGCAAGGGCACAGATGCTTCCCGTACTTCAGGTGAGTCAACTCCCGCAGGCCGTATTTATGCCGGTGCACGATAAACATATTGTCGAACTCCGTCTCCGCGATGGCGGGCGGCGAGGAAACGCCCAATCCTTCGATGATTTGCGGCACGGTATTGGAATGCCCCACCACCAGCACTACCTCGCCCTGGTGGTCGGATTTGATCCGGTTCACCACGGAGTTTACATCAAGAATCTCCGGGGTCAATCCCAGCAAGGCTGCCGCGGAATCCGCGGTTTGTTGGGTGCGTAAGGCGTCGCTTACGAAGATCACATCGACGCCCGCGCTGCTTACCGCGTGGGCCAGCGCCCCGGCGCGTTTATGCCCGGCTTCGGTCAGCGGGGGATCCTGGCCGGGGCCTTTTTCGGCGTGGCGCACCAGGATAATGGTGGTGAGGGGATTGAACCACCAATGATACCAGCAGGCAATAATTATAATGCAGCAAACGATGATGATCGGGTAGAGTATCTTTCGATTCATTTTCGGCTCCTTATCGGGTTAAATGCTTGAATGCTTGAATGGTTGGATGGTTGGATGGTTGGATGGTTGGATGGTTGGATGGCTAAATTGTTAAATGGTTGGTTAACAATTCAGCCCTCACGCCGGCGCCTCATTAATCCAGCACTCCATCAATCCAAACGGTCCGTTGCGCCCGCTTTGATCCCCGCGGAAGAGAGGCGGGATTGCCGGAAGAAAAAAATCCCGCTTACGGCTACGGCAAAAATCACCAGGGTCATAATTTGGGGAAAAGAGAGAATGCCCAGGTATTCCCGGGGGGAGCTGCCGCGGAAGAACTCCAGGAAAAAACGGTTGAATGAATAGACCGCCCAGTACAGGCAGAATAATACCCCCGGGGCAAAGCGGTATTTTTTCCAGATAAAGGTGAAGAGGAAGAATAAAAGCAGCCCGTTCAGGGAGAGATAGATCTGGTTGGGGTGCAGCGGCAGCGAAAGATCCGCCAACGGGCTGATCAATCCCTGTTGCACCTGGTGGGCAAAGGGGATGCTGCCGTGCGGATATGCCACCCCCCAGGGAAGGCTGGTAAGAACGCCGAAATCGTCCCCGTTCAAAAAACAGCTCCAGCGCCCCAGGAAAGGCCCCAATCCTAACATGGAACCGAGCGTATCCAGATAGGGCAGGGCGGATTCCCGGCGGCGGGCGAAATATCCCATAAACCCGATCATTCCTCCCAGGTAAGCGCCCCAGGAGGCGGTTCCCCCGGACACGCTGAAAATAATCCGCGGGCGGGCGATCACCCAGCCGGGATGCTGCAGCAAAAAGAATATCCGCGCCCCCGCCAGCCCGCCTAACATCGCCCAGATGGCCGCTTTGAGCGCGTCGGCCTGGGAGAGCGGCGCGGTTTTCGCCCGCCGCACGAAGACGATCAGGCAGACCAGCATGGTGACGGCGTACATGGTGGAAGGATCGGGCACCAGCCAGCCAAAAATCGAAACGCCGAAGAGGTTATTTAGAAAATCTATGATCCTGGGGCGCATATCATTACGGATTTATTGGAGATTAAAGAGTGTTCGGGTGTTTAGGTGTTTTGGTGTTCTGGTGTTTTAGTGTTTTAGTTGGGAACGCATGAACACCCCCTGCAATCCAATCACCATAACACCATAACACTTGAACACCTGAACACCCTCAAAACCTTACCGATTTTCTTTCTTTTTCAAGCGCCGCAGCCAGAACAGGGCGAACGCCACCGGAAGGAGCGTAACCGCGGCCACGCCCCGGGGGGTCGCCGCAGAAGCGCCGCAGGCGCATTCGCACTCGCCGGTTTCGTTGATGACCGCCCGGCCGGGGGGCACGTTGGCCAAAAAACCGTTTCCGGGATTCCCGGAGGTGCGCACGTTTCCGCCGGTGTTATTGGTGGTGGTAACGCGGTAGAAAATCTGGTCCTGCGCCCTCAAAGTGTTCCAATCGCCGGCCGGAAGGGTCCAACTGCCCACCCCGCCGCTGCCGGCGGCCACCCCGGACTGCACCCCGCTGGATACCAGGTTGACGGTGAACGCTTCGTCATTGGCCACTTCAACGGTGAAGCGGGTATTGAAGGGCTGGTTGCCGGTATTGGCCGAGCCGTCGGCGTTGAAAGTATAATCCCGCCCGGTAAACACCGTAAAGGTCGGGCCGCCGGCGTCATTGCGATTCAGGAAATCATCGCTGATGTCGATAACCGCGTCGCGCTCGCTGAGGTAAATTCCCGCCCGGGCAAATCCGGTCAAGATTTTGTGGATATTCCGGCTGGTGCTATAACGGGGCGCCAGCTGCTGCAGCAGGTTCAGGTAATTATCGTGAACGATCCGGTCCGTAGTGCCGGTGGTGCCGCCGGCGGTGGCGATGGCGACCATCAAATTGCTGTTGATGTCAAAGGTGCCCAGGGCGCTGATGGCGTTTAGTTCCTGGCGGGCGCTCCACAACGCCCAGGCAATCATTTCCCCGTCGGCGTGGGCGCTGTTGGCGATGGAGCGGTGCTCCGGAAAAACATCCTGCGCGTCCGCCTGCCGGGGAATGCGCCCGTCGTTGGCGGGGGCGCCGCGGTTTTGCCCGGTCCAGGCCCCTAAGGTATTGACGTTATGGAACGTATAAGCCCAGAAATCCGCCAGGCCCTCGTTCATAAACGAACGGATGTTGCTGCCGTAATTGTTATTATTGACCAGGTGGCCGAATTCGTGGGTTACTACGGTGACGTCGATGGCGGTGTTGAACAGATCATCGAAGTTGGTGCTGTTATTGGCGGTTCCCCCGCCGATGCCGAAGGAGAGAGAAGTGGTGCCGCTGGCGCAGGCGTTGTTGATGCCAAATCCGCACGGATTATTGTGGTTAACCGTCGCGGTAATGGTCCCGAAAGCGTTCCCGCCCAGGGTGTTGGTAACGGTGTTAATGTGCTCGTGCAGCCAGGCGTACACGTTCACCTCCTGGAAGCGGCAGTTATAGTTGGCCTGGTTCACCTGCTGCACCACGGTCCCGTTGATGGGCGCTACGTTGAAATTCGCCTCCCCGGTGCCGGCGTCGGCAATGGTCACGTCCCCGCTGCACACCCCGTCAGCGCCGCTGTTGTTGACGTTCAACACCCCGGAAAGCTGCAGGCGGTACTGGCCCCCGGAAGGAGCGTCCACTTCAAAGGTTTTTTCCACGGTGCCGGTGGTGGGATCGGGATTGAACACCAGCCCCCGGCCGCCGTCAAAAAAGAAGAGCGGGTCTAATTGGAGAATTTTGCCGTTTTCCGCGTCCACCCACACCCGGTAGGGACCTTCCACGGCGGTAATTTCCATGCGCCAGGCGTATTTGAAGCCCTCGCCATAGGGAAGGATCACCAATTCCGGTTGCGGTTTGGGCGCGCCGGAAACCTCGGTATATTGCCCGAGGTATTTTTCCGCAGCGCTCTGCGCTTCATCGGCGTTGAGGCGGCGGGCATTGGTCAATTTCACCTCGTTGAACGCCCGCCCGGTTACCGCGCTAAATCCGCTGCCGGATTGCCAGATCACTTGCAGGGCGGTATTTTCCAAAGGCGCTCCCTGGTAGTGTTGAACGTAACGGTAGATGGTGGCCTGGGTGTTGGCGCGGCTGCGAACTTCTTCCGCCTGCTCCCGGAGGGCCTCCTCCGTGGCTTCATTGATCTTCCCGTACTCGCCGCTGAGGCGTTTGCGGGTTTCCTCTTCAGCGCGTTTGATTTCATCCTCGATGGCCCCGGGGTCTCCTTGCGGAGCGCGCTGTGGTTCCTGAAGTATCAGCTCCTCGCGGCTGCGGGTCCAGCCGATGGCGTTGAGAACCGTTCCCAAAATATCCTGCGCGCCCTGGGCGCTGGCCTGCACCCCGGCCTGGGGTTTCAGGTTGATGCGAAAGAA
>WYBG01000035.1 GCA_011526015.1 Deltaproteobacteria bacterium
CCTTTCTCCTGGGTCATTCCCGAATGTTTCTATCGGGAATCTATAAGTTTTAGGCCTGTGGATGCCCGATAAAGACATTCGGGCATGACAAAGGGGTGCAAGAACTTAGTGTTTGTCGCACTAGGGCCAGCGTACAAAGCTTCAGCTTGTACGCTCCATTCATAGCCATTTGTCCAGGCCTTTCTTCTTCAAATGATCCACCACCTCTTTCACGTGCTGAGCGGAGGATTTTTTACAAACTAACAGGGCGTCGCCGGTATCGACGATAATCAAATTTTCTACCCCCACCAGCGCCACGGCCTTTTCCGGGGAGTACACGTAGCACTTGCGGGATTCGATACCGATCAATTCCGCGTACTCGCCGGCGTTCAGGTTTTTATCCTTGGGGGAAATATCATATACCGTTTCCCAACTGCCCACGTCGTTCCATCCCAAATCGGCGGGGATCACATACACGTTTTGGGCTTCTTGCATCACCCCAAAATCGATGGAGATGCCCTTGATACGGCGGTACACGTCCTCCAGTTTGCCCTGGTAATCCCGCTTGCCGATGCTGCGGCTCAACTCCATTAACCCTTCGTGAATATCGGGCAATTTTTCGCCGATTTCCCGCAGGATGGTAGATGCGCGCCAGATAAACATTCCGCTGTTCCAATAAAAGTCCCCACTCTTCAAAAACCGTTTGGCGGTCTCCAGGTTCGGTTTTTCTGCAAACGTGCGCACCTCCCGCACGCTGTGATGGTCGGTTTTTAGCACCTCTTCTCCGGCCTGGATATATCCGTAGCCGGTAGCAGGCTCGTCGGGGGTAATTCCCAGGGTGACCAGGCTGTCCTGGCGGGAAACGAAATCCACGGCCAGTTTCATGACGGTCTGAAATTCCTCCACGTTGGAAATCACGTGGTCTGCCGGCACCACAATCATAATGTTATCCGGGTCCTGGTAGGCCACCTGGATTGCCGCCAGGCCGATGCAGGGAGCGGTGTTTTTGCCGAATGGCTCTAAAATGAAGTTTTCAGCGGAAAGCTGGGGCAACTGCTTTTGGATAACCTCTTTCTGATCATAATTGGTAACCACTAAAATCCGCGAATCTTCAATAAAGTTGGCCAGGCGCTGATAAGCCGCCTGAATGAGGGTGCCGTCTCCGAATACGTTTAATACTTGTTTGGGTGATTTTTCGCGACTGCGAGGCCAGAACCGGGTTCCCATGCCGCCGGCCATCAAAATTCCATATATTCTCATTAACGCCTCCAGAATCGTTTCGATTTTTTCGACAGTTTCCTATCAGAATGTTATCTTGACAATGTCACATTTAAAGATTTAGACAGGATGAATACCAAAGGCACAAGCAGGATTTACATGATAGAAATTGGTGAAACCTATAAGATATTCGGCTGAAAAGCCAATCTAAAATCCTGATCATCCTGTTAATCCTTGCCTGCCCCGATTTGTCGGGGTCAAAAAAATCCTAATGTGACATTGTCAAGTTATTATCGGGTAAAAATCTCCTTACAAAAGCACTTTCCGAACCTCGAAATCGAAATACAGCGGGTTGAATTCTCCATCGAATACCCGGAAGACCTCGCCGTTGAGATGAACTTTCCGAAATTCCTTATCGAATTCAACCAGCAGATCTCCCCCCCGGAAATGCGCCGTCACCGGGGAAGACCATCCGAACTGCCGGGCCGCAACGATTCCGCAGGCCACCGCGCCGGTTCCGCAGGCCATGGTCTCGTTTTCTACTCCTCTTTCATAGACCCGTACCTGGAGGTGTTTTTTTTCTCCGGGATGGATGAAGCTCACATTCGTCCCGTGAGGCCGGAAAAGCCAGTGATGGCGCAGATGCCTTCCGTATTCGATAATATTGAGGTTGTCCGGGGTATCTTTGAGGGTTATGACCAGGTGCGGAACGCCGGTATCGACCCAGACCAGGGAAATGAATTCCGGTTTTGCCAGAAATGCCAGCCAGTCGTTTTCCATCAATACTTTGGCTTCCTGCATTTGCAGGCGCACCCGGTTGCCCGGGAGCACCCGGGCCTGGTACACCCTTCCGTTAATCTCAAAGGTGCACTGCGCCGGAGCGATCTTCAACTGGTGAGCCAGGAATACCGCACAGCGGGCGCCGTTGCCGCACATCTCCGCGGGGAAGCCGTCGGCGTTGTAATAATCGAGCCGGAAATGGGAGGTCTCGCCCCGGGAGATCAGCATAAGCCCGTCAGCGCCAATGCCGCTGTGGTGCTGGCAAAGGCGGTGAAAAAGCTGGTGCTCGGATAGCGTAAAGGCCCCGGCGCGGTTGTCAATGAGAACAAAATCGTTGCCGGCCCCGTGCATTTTATAAAAATGATGCGGTCTGGAAGGGTTCATATGGTCCTCGCGGATGTTTTTTATTTTCTAAGAACGTATGGCGCATAGGGCATAGCGGGGAAGTTCTTTTCACCATGCGCCATGCACTATGCTCTATGCTCTACGCGCTTTGCGCTCACGGCTCAAAGCTGATGTCAACGCCCTCGGTGGTCCAACGTTTGCGCACTTTGACGGTATCCGGCAGAACCCGGAAAGGTTCGGCATAGCGGAACGGAAAGCTCTGCCCGCCGTCGTAGCGCCCGTTTTGGTTCAGATCGATGATGGCCTTCAGACGATACAGGCCATCCGGCAAAAAAGGAATCAGGTAAGGCTGATTGGTGTTCACAATAACCGAATAGATTTCCGGCCCTTTCACCGGGGTTGCTTCGATAATGGCGCTTTCCCAACCCGGATTCCCAACCCGCACGATCCCCCCGATTTCCCCTAATTCCGACCACTCCCAGGTGCTAAATTGATACACAAATAACGTATCGCCAAACGGTTTTTCAAATACATTGGTTACCCCGGCAAGATCGATCTCCATGCGGTAGGCGGCGCCTTTTGCCAATGAACTATCGGGTAAATATTCCGGCGCCAGCAGGGAGGGGAAGCGCCAGCGGCCCGCCACCGGCATACTGTCCGAATCGAGCAGCTTGAAGCCGTTTTTCAGCGAAACGCTGTCCACCGGGTGGGAAAATTTGAAGCGTATATCGAGGTCGTAAGGCAAATTTTTCTGTTTATCCGGGGGATAAATCTCGATCAGCCGGGCGGTGGAGGTATCCGGTTGGGCAGAGCCGGTAAAAACGAACCGCAGGGTATCGAACGACATCGGATTGCCATACTCGTCGCGCACGAGCCCGGAGCAGGCGGAATAGCGAACCGGCTGCTGCGGCTCGGTATAAAGGATCAGTTTATCCCGTTCTTCTCCCGCCACCTCCCGGGCAAGTACCCGCAGGGGCGCATGCGCGGCGCTGTCTTCTATTTCCACTGCGACATGCTGGCCGGGGTCGAGCGCTTCGTTGAAGGAGAGTTCCACGGTGAGCTCCGTGAGCGCCCGGGCGCGCACGAACGCCGGCCCGGTAGTGTCTTCCCGGGTCAGGGTAAAATTCAAGTGTGGGAAGGTTTGCTCCTCCCCGGCGGCCAGGGCCACATCGGTAAAGGGAATGCCCACCCGGTCGGTTTGCAGGGTGTAGAGACGGTCGCCGCTCTGGTCGTCCAGGGCATAAACCCGATAAACCCCCGGCTTCAGGTATTTGATGCGGAATTCGCCGGACTTCCCCGCCTGGGTATAATAACGGGGTTTGGAGCGGAAGATGGCAGAATCGGGAAAATCTTCCGTAACCGGGTAGGCATAGATAAACACGTTCTGCGCCTGTTCCCCCATCACCTGGCCGGAAATCTCCCCCCGGTCGATGGTTGGCCCGGTCGAGAAGGGCAGCACGATCGGCTCATTCAGGGTATTTCCCCGCAAATCCTTCAGCCCGGCGCCGATGGTGGCCAGGTAGGTCTGGTTGCTTTCCAGGGAATCCTCGAAGACGATACGGAATTTTTTGTTGCCTTTCCATTTGATCTCAAACGCACCTGGCAGCTCCGGGAGAATCCACACCTGGTTGCGCAGGGAGCCGCGGTCCAGGTTTTCATCGAATTCGAACTCCAGGTATTCCAGGCTGCGGACGTTGGTAGAATCCGGGCGGGGGAAAGAAGAGAGCAGGCGCGGGGGGGTTTTGTCTTCCGGCCCGCCGGGAGGCGCCTGGCGCACCGCGCAGCGCAGTACCAGCAGCGCCAGCACTGGGAAAATGAGCATCGGCGCGAGCTTGTATTGCTGAGTAAGAGACAGGTTCATAGGTTCATGTTTTGAGGGCGCGTCGCAGAGTGGTGATTGGTCAATTCTCACCGCGCTCTCCACCACCCCGCCGCTCATCCGTTACTGTTTTTTCGTTCGAAAATTATCCCCCATCTTTCCTCCCTGCAACCCAAAACCTGAACCCTGGCGATCATTCCTCCTTCAACTCCGCCCGGAAAAGCCCTTCCAGGAAACAACGCTGCTCGTCAAGGGAATGCAGGCCCGGCAGCAGGCAAAAGGGGGCCAGGAAACTCAATTTTATTCGCGCCCGCCGGGGCAATTTAGCCCAGCGCGGCCAAAATTGAAACGCATTTTGAATCACGACCGGGAAAATGGCTTCCCGGGAGGCCGCCAGCATTTTCACCACGTTCAGTTTGAAGGGCTGCATGCGCCCGTCCCAGCAGCGCTCCCCCTCGGGGAAAATTCCCACCTTGATTCCCCGGCGCAGCAGCGCTTTGGCGGCAAAGATAACCTCGGAATCGGTTTGGTAGCGGGTGGTGGGCAGGCACATGGCCCATTTTAGAAAGAGGCGCGGCAGCCGGTGCGCAAAAGAGGTGCTCTTGGCTAAAAAGGCGATTCGATGATCCCAAAACACCCCGGCGATGAAGGGGTCCAGCGCGCTTTGATGATTCAGCAGCGCGAACCCCCGCGTCTCCCGCTGCCAGTGCTCCGCCCCGCGGATTTCTACCGCAATCAGGGTTTGCAGCAGCCGCTTCAGGACCCGGCGAAGGCTTCCCATCAGGGCTTTTTCGGCCAGGTAAGGTTTTTCCGGCTCCCGGGAAGCGGAAAGGTTCCAAAAACGTTGCCCCGGGCGGGGAATATCTCCCCGCAGCCGGGGCTGGTATTCGACGATCCGCTGCAAGCGGCGGGCGCCGTAAAGGGCATCCAGTTGCTTGCGGAAGAGAATTTCGTATTTCAGCACGCTTTCTTGCAAAAAGCGGATTTGAAAAAAGGGCTGGCCTTTCACTTTGAATTCAAAATAATGCCCGTTGGTGGTCACGCAGGTAAAATCGTCTAAATTCCAGGAAAAATTTTTTGCCGGGGTTAAAAACTCGGCGCGGTCTTCGAACATCACCAACTGCCCCTCGGCAAGCGGGCGCGGGATTTCAAGCGCCCGGGAGAACACGCCGTGGTACCCGGAAAATCTAAACCGGCGCTTCCCCTGCCGCAGCACCGCCGGATAGCTGACCCGGATCGCCCCGGAGAGGTCGGAAGCAGCGAGTCTGGCGCTGGCAGCGGCAAACTCGCCGCCGGCCTGAACAACTTTCAGATGTTCGCGGAGAAATTGATAGTAGTCCGGCAGACCAATGAGTCGCCCGTTGCAAAATAATGAATGGCGCTGAATTTTAAGAGAGGCATTACAAACACGGCATACGGAACGGGAAAAGGAATCCTCGGCAAGGCAATTGGGACACAGGAGAACGAGTTGATGAGCCATTTAGCCCGGGAGTTTTTGAGTAACAGGCGGCTGAAACAGAAGCAGGGGCAGTGGCAGGAGCAAGGGGCAGAAACAATAATAAAATTAGTAATTTTGATGCCACTCTGAGCCCTTCGGCAGGCTCAGGGTAAACTTAGTCGAAGAGTGACAGGGATGTTTTCGCATAGGTTCTTCCCACCCTCTGCTCCTGCCAACTGCCACTGAATTACGGCTGCTGGCGTTTTTCTTTGATGCGGGCAGCTTTGCCTTCCAACTGGCGGAGGTAAAACAGCTTGGCCCGGCGCACCCGCCCCACTTTTACCAACTCGATCTTTTCGATACGGGGAGAGTGCAGGGGAAAGATGCGCTCCACCCCGATGCCGTTGGAAATCTTGCGCACCGTAAAGGTGGAGTTGATCCCCCCGCCGCGCCGCTGGATGCAAATCCCGGTAAAAACCTGCACCCGTTCCTTTTCACCTTCGATCACTTTCACGTGCACGGAAACCGTATCCCCCGCTTTGAAGCTCGGAAGATCGCTTACCAACTGGTTGGCGGTAACGGTATTCAGTATGTCCATTTTTTTCTCCTTCTTAATTTTCTATAGATGAGGAAACCAATTCCGGGAGCCGGGAAGATTAGAGTTTCGGGTTTTGAGTTTTGAGTTTCGGGTTTTTAGATTTTGGCTCCTGGTTCCCGGCTATTAGCTCTTGAAATCTTTTCCCTGCAACTCAAGATAGTTTTGATATAAATCCGGGCGGCGCTGGCGGGTTCGCTCGATTCGCTGCTCCTTGCGCCAGCGAGCAATGTTCTGGTGGTTGCCGGAGAGCAACACTTCCGGCACTTTCATTCCCGCGAACTCTTCCGGGCGGGTATAATAAGGACTATCCAGCAAACCGTCTTGCAAGGAATCGGTTTGGGCGGATTCCGGGTCATGGAGGGCCCCGGGAATTAAGCGCACGATGCCGTCGATCATCAGCAAGGCCGGGATTTCTCCCCCGGAAAGAATAAAATCGCCGATGGATATTTCATCGGTCACCCAGGCGTCGATTACCCGCTGATCGATCCCCTTGTAATGCCCGCAAATAAATACCAGGTGGCGATGCTGCGCCAATTCTTCCGCGATTTCCCCGCTGAACAGGCACCCCTGGGGCGAGGGGAATATTACCCGAACGGCATTGCGGTCGCTAACCCCGGCAAACACATGGTCCAGGGCTTTGAACAGCGGCTCCGGTTTTAAAATCATCCCGGCCCCGCCGCCGTATGGAGTATCGTCGATGGTGCGGTGTTTATCCGTGGCAAATTGCCGCAGGTCTAACAGGCGAATCGCCAGGCCAATTCGTTGCCGGGCCTGTTTTAAGATGCTTTCGTTCAGGGGATTTTCTAAAATCCCGGGGAATGCCGTGATAACGTCAATTTGCATTTACGCCAACATCCCTTCGATAAGCCGAACGAGCATCTTTTTCTGCGGTAGATTTACCTCCTTGACGAACTCGGAAACCGCGGGGATCAACAATTCCCGCCCCTCTTTCCGCACCACGTAAATATCATTGCCGGCATTGGACAACACCTCTTCCAACTCGCCGAGATGCTCTCCCCCGGTATCGAACACCTTCAAACCAAGCAGATCGTCTATAAAATAGACGTCTTCCGGAAGCGCGGTTCTCTTTGCTTCCGGAACCCACAACTCACTTTTGACCAGTGCTTGAGCAGCCTCCCGGTTATCAATACCCTGGAATTTCAGGAGGGAAAACTGCTCCCGCACCTGAACCGCTTCCACAATATATCCCTGCATCTTCTCGCCGTTTCCAATATGGATGGTTTCGAGATGCAGGAAGCGTTCAGGATATCCGGAATAGGGAATCGCCTTCAAATATCCTTGAAGCCCATGCGTTTGAACGATTTTTCCGACTGCGATATACATGGTTCCAGGAAAAACACCTTTGATACCCGATGAAAGAGAGAGCGATCATCCATTCACCCCGGTAAATCCAACCCGGCTCTATTCGAGAATTTCCAAAACGGCTCGTTTGCCCATTTTAGCCGCAGCGGCGCTGAGCAAGGTTCGAATCGCTTTGGCCGTTTGCCCGCGTTTGCCGATTACTTTTCCCAGATCGCCGTCGCCAACGCGCAACTCATAAACCGTTACCCGCTCACCCTCTACCTCTGCCACGTGAACTTCATCCGGTTTATCCACCAGATGTTTCGCAATAAATTCCACGAACTCTTTCATCTCGCACCTCCATGGAGTTGGCTGAGTGTTTACATAACACGATTTGGTGCAGGAATTCGTTCCTAAGTTACCATCCCTGTAACCAGTATTGCAAGTGACATTCTAAAAATTTTTCACTGAAATTTTTACGGCACCGATTTTTCAGTAGGCAGTAAGCAAAGTTGCTTATTGCCTACTGCTTACTGCCTACTTTAATAGGCACCGTTAAATTACAGCAAGCTAATTTTTAACCCTGGGCTTCGGGATTTTCCGGCGCTGCCTCGGGAGCCGGCTCCGCTGCGGCCTTTTCTTCGGCTTTCTCTTCGGCCTTTTTCCTGGCTTCTTCCGCCTTACGCTCTTTGGCAGTCATCTTTTTAGCTTCCAGGCGTTTTTGGCGCTCTAATTGCAGCACTTCCCATTTTTTCAACTCTTCGGAGATTTTCTCGTCCGGCACACCCCGTTTCATCAGGTCAAAGCGCAGGGTAATGCCTTTTTTTCGCAGCAGATTTTTGACCGTCACCGTGGGAGTAGCGCCCTGGCTCAACCAATACAGCGCCCGGTCTTCCTTCACTTCGATGGTCATCGGATCGGTCAGGGGATTGTAGTACCCGATTTCTTCGATGAAACGGCCGTCGCGCGGCGCGCGGGAATCCGCAGCAATCACGCGATAAAACGGCTTTTTCTTCCGTCCCAACCGACGCAGTCTTAATTTAACAGCCAATTATTTTCCTCCATTAAGTGTTTGAGTTAAGAGTTATTTTTCAGGTCAATTTGGGTATTGCGTATTGCGTAACACGTAAAGCGTAATAAATGCTTTTACGCATTACGCATTACGTTTTACGATTTACGATTTACGTTCCTCATCCAAACGGCAACATCCCGGGAGGCATCCCCCGCCCGAATTTCATTTTTTTCATCCGTTTGATCATCTTTTTCATCTCTTCGAACTGGCGCAGCAACTGGTTCACGTCCTGCACCCGGGTGCCGCTCCCCGCGGCGATGCGCTTGCGCCGGCTGCCGTTGAGAATCTGGGGTTTGCGGCGCTCTTTCAGGGTCATGGAGTTGATGATCGCCTCCACTTTCACAAAAGCGCGGTCGTCGATCTGCACTCCCTGCAACTGCTTTCCCACTCCCGGGATCATACCTAACAACTGCTCCAGCGGCCCCATTTTTTTGATCTGCTGCAATTGGGAATAAAAATCTTCCAGGTTGAACTGGTCTTTACGCAGCCTCCTTTCCAACTTCTCCGCCTCTTCCAGGTCGATAGACTCCTGGGCTTTTTCCACCAGCGAAACCACGTCGCCCATGCCTAAGATGCGCGAGGCCATGCGCTCGGGGTGAAACGGCTCCAGGGCGTCCATTTTCTCCCCCACGCTGATGAATTTGATCGGGCGATTGGTCACGGAGCGGATCGACAGCGCCGCGCCCCCGCGGGCGTCGCCGTCCATTTTCGTTAGCACTACCCCGTCGTAATCCAAACGCTCCAGGAACTGGCTGGCGGCGTTCACGGCGTCCTGCCCGGTCATGCCGTCGGCGATGAAGAGGATTTCCTGCGGCTTTAACTCCCGTTTGATCACCTGTAGCTCCCGCATCATCTCCTCGTCGATGTGCAGGCGGCCGGCGGTGTCCAGGATCAGGATGTCGCAGGATTTTTCCCGGGCGGCTTTGATCGATTCCTTGCAAATTTGCAGGGCGTCGTTCGAGGCCGTGGAATAGACCGGGATGTTCAGGCTTTTTCCCACTATCTCTAACTGGGTTTTGGCCGCGGGGCGGTACACGTCCGCGGCCACCAACATGGGATGGCGGCCTTTTTTGCGCAGGTGATTGCCCAACTTTCCCGCAAAAGTGGTTTTTCCGGAGCCTTGCAAGCCGCAGAGCATAATCACCGTGGGGGGAATTCCGGCAAACTTCAGGGTGGTATTGGATTCGCCCATCAGGCGCACCAACTCATCATGCACAATTTTAACGATTTGCTGGCCCGGTGTGACGCTGCGGAGAACCGCTTCCCCTAACGCTTTTTCCTGCACATCGTTAATAAACTGCTTGACGACCCGGTAATTGACGTCCGCTTCCAATAAGGCGCGCCGGATTTCCTTGAGGGAATCGGCGATATTCTTTTCGGAAAGCTTGCCCTGCCCGCGAACCTTCTTCAGGATCGCTTCCAATTTCGACGAAAGATCTTCTAACATGCCGCTCTGCTGCCATCGGTAGATTCAACATCGTTTTAAATTTCCGCATAAAGCAGGCAAATGTAAAGAACGGCGCTTTTTTTTGCAACAGTTTTTTCTCGACGGCAGACGGAGAACTGGCAATGAGCATAGACCTCAAAGGTTTGGGAAACCTTTGAGGTCTGAAGATAGACTCCCACTAAACGATGCGCGTCCTCCCTACCCCATCACCGAATGGTACTTCTTCAATGCTTTGGGGAGGCTCTTGAAAATCTCCGGCAATGCCTGCGCCAGGTCGCCCGTTGCATCGTACAGCTTGCCCAGCAGCTTCAAATCCAGTTCCCGGCTGATGATGTAGAGGTTTTTGCGGATGCGGCGGGCCAGGCGGTGCCGGCGCTGGCGTAATTTTTTCAGCATCTGCTTCCGCTGCCGGGCGGCTTTTTCATCGCTGCCCGGTATGTCGTTCCATTTCTGGTACAGCGCGGCAAATTTTTCCAACTCTTTCCAGATGGTTCCGCGCAAAAAACCCCCGTCCGGGATGCCGGAAGCGGCATCGATCATTTTCTCGAGCGCCAGCTTCACCCGCGCGCACTGCTCCTGCGTCAACCCCTCTTCTTCCCGGGCCAGCAGATCGTCTAACAACTTTGACAGCACGTTGCTGCGAAAAGTGTTCAGGGACCACAGCGGAGTGCCTCTTTCGGTGCGGATTTCGTTTGCCATTGTCTTTTTCCTCGTTGATTCGGTTTCGCTAATCGGACCAGCCTGCCCTTTCGGGGGTTTCGGATGCCGGGTACCAGCTTGCTCCTTCGGGGATACCGGCATCCAGCGTCAGTTAGTATCGGCGAAAAATGTGCGTTTTTCAATGAAGCGGGTCACTTTTTGCACTCCGATGGGGAGGGGGCAAAAAAAACATCCCGGGAAGCCGGAAGTTTTTGGCCCGGCGCCCCGGGAAGATTGTCAAAACGCTCTTTCTGAAGCCTTAACCCAAGTTCATATTATAGCTGATGTTACGCGGGCAATGAGAAAGCGCCGACTCTGTCATTGCGAGGCGTCTTTTGCCGAAGCAATCTCATTGGGGAGACACAAGCAGAGATTGCTTCGCCGCATCCAGCGGCTCGCAATGACAAATCCCAGGCCATTTAGACAGGGAGCGCGTAACATCAGTTATAGTCCCCAACTTTATTGGCGGAATAATTGTCCGCAGAATGATTCAAAAATTATTCTGCCAATCAATCATTCTGCCACAAAGAATATTGGAAAGTTGGGAACTACATACGCAACCTGGGTTAACAGAATCCGCAGCGCAGGGATCGTTACTCCGCGATATCCGCCAGATAGACCCGCTTCACGTGGGGGAGCGCTTCCAATTTCGACTGCAACCCGCGATCCCACTTGCCTTCCACGTTCAGGATATTGGCGGCGGCCTTGCCGGCCTTTACCCGGCGGGAGGAAAAGTTGGTGATGTTGATTTTGTGCTCGCCTAAAACAGTCCCCACGTTCCCGATCACCCCCGGCACGTCGTCGTTCTCGATGAGGATCATCTTCCCGCCCAGGTCCACGTCGGCGTCGTACTTGTCGAATTCTACCAGGCGGTAGATGCCCGCGGCGTACACCGTTCCGGCCAGGTGAACCAGGCCGGTTTCGGTGTGGAAATCACAGGCGATCAGGTTGGTGTAGCTGGTGAGCGGCTGGTCTTTACGGGTAATTTCGATATTGATCCCTTTTTCCCGGGCAATGGCCAGGGAGTTGACCATGTTCAGCAGCTCGACCGCGTGGGTGGCTTCCGCCGTACCCCCGGAGCGCAGCGCCCCGGCCATCAGGTGGGAGGCGATGGGCGTATCCGGCAGCTCGGTGATTTTGCCGTAGAAGCGGATCGCCACTTCTTTCAGCCGCCCGGTACGAATCTGGCTGAACAGGGCGCCCAATTTTTCCGCCAGGACGAAATAGGGCGCAATCATTGGCTGAAGTTTTTCGTCGATAGAAATATAGTTGACCGCGTTGAGAGCCACGTTCTTGCGCACGAACTCCACGATCTGGGCCATGATCTGGTCCGCCACTTTAGTCTGCGCTTCCTCGGTTTGGGCGCCCAGGTGCGGGGTGGACACCACCTTGGGATGCTTGGCCAGTTCCCAGTAAGTCGGCGGCTCGCTTTCATAAACGTCCACCGCGGCCGCGGCCACTTTGCCGGAGTTGAGCGCGTCCACCAGGTCGTGTTCGTTAACGATGCCGCCCCGGGCGCAGTTGACGATCACCACCCCGTTCTTGCAGGTTTTGAGGTTTTCGGCGTTGAGCATGTTCTTGGTTTCGGCAATCTTCGGCGCGTGAATGGTGATGATGTCGGACTGCTTCAGCAACTCTTTCAGAGAGACCAGTTCCACCCCTAAGCGGTCGGCCATTTCTTTGGTCAGAATGGGGTCGTAGCCGATGATCCGGGCGTTGAAGGCGGCTAAGCGTTTGGCCACTTCCCGCCCGATTTTGCCCAGCCCCACCACCCCGACGGTTTTCTCGAAGATTTCGTGCCCCATGTAGGTCTTGCGGTCCCACTTTTCCGAGCGGATGGAGGCGTTCGCGGAGGGAATCTGGCGCAGGGCCGCCAGCATCAAAGCAATGGTGTGTTCCGTGGCCGCAATGGTATTCCCGCCGGGGGTGTTCATTACGATAATGCCCCGGTGGGTGGCTTCCGGCGCGTCGATATTGTCCACCCCCGCGCCGGCCCGCCCGATGATCTTCAGGTTGGGGCCCCTTTCCATGATCTCTTTGGTAACTTTGGTGCGGCTGCGCACCACCAGCGCATCGTAGCGCGGCAGAATTTCCATCAACTCTTCTGCAGAAATTCCGGCTTTGTTGTCCACCGAAATGTCTTCCAGGCTGTTGTAGCGTTCCAGCACCGCAGCCGGAAGAGAGTCGGCAATAAGTACTTTAAACATGGCGCTGCTCCTTTGGTTTGGCTATGAAATAAAAATTGAATCGTTCCACTCTCCCCATTCACTATTCACCATTCACC
>WYBG01000308.1 GCA_011526015.1 Deltaproteobacteria bacterium
CAAAGCGGTTTCCCGCTCGAAGCGCAAGTCCGCCAAATGCCCTTTGTAATACGCAATCGCGGCCTTGTAGAAAAGCGACTTGCGGGTCGGCAGCCCGTTCAAAATATCAAAAAGAGAATCCGCTTTGGCGAATTCGTTCAAATCATAATGGCACACCGCAAGGTTGTAGTATTTCAGGTCCGTCACCTGGGGCAGGCCGGGGTCCTTTTCTTGCAGCAGCCGCCGGCACAGCTCCATACACTCCTGAATGTAGCCGGAGCGCCGGGCGTGGTAAGCCAGAATCAGCCCCAGCCCCTGGTTGGTGGGATATTGCCGGTACATCTGCCTCAGCGCGCGAATGGCGTTGGCTTTATCTCCTTCTAAAAAATAGCCGATGCAATAAAACAGGAACTCGCTTTCCACCTTGAAATACTTGCCTTTGGCCGCGGTGAGATGAATTTCCGCCTTCCCTTTCACCCGGTTGCCGTCAAAACCTAAGATGCCGGCCACGAATTTGATAAAGCCGGGCAGCAAATCCGCATAGTAATGGAACAATCCTAACCCGATGTAAGCGTCGTAATAGCTGGAATCCAACTGCACCACTTTTTCCAGGTCGTTTTTGGCCCTGCGCCCGGAAAAATATCCCTTGACGTAGCTGCGGTCGATGATATGGTATAACGCCTTGATGCTGTTCGCCAGGGCGAGGTGGAAATAGCTGCCGGCGCTGTCGTTGAAGCGCGATTTGTAATCTTTGGCAACCTCCATCGCCGCGCTGATCTGGGTATCTAATTGCCGGGCCAGGGAATCGTTGGCCTGGTCCAGCGCGAAGAACAGGGCGGTGATGTAAGCCTGGTACACGTAGCCGTGGGGATAGTCCGGGTATTCCGAACGCGCTTCCCGGAAGGTTTCCTCCGCGGCCTGGAACTCCATCCGGTAAATCTGCTGCTTGCCTTGCAGGATCAGGCTGTCTAACGCCGCGGGAATGGTGTGGGCAAGGGTGAAGGAGGTGAGGAGGAGCAATGCAAGGAGAATGAAATTCAGTATTGTGAATGCCCTATTCATATTTTCCGTTTCTTTAAACCTCATCAATCGCTAATCCGTTGGTTGCCCATCGTTAAATTTTCGACTGTGGAGACGTTGCATGCAACGTCTCTACTTCGCCCGCATGGCCCGCCCGCGGGAAATGGTATGATGTTCCAAATCAATAATCAGCCGGAAGTCTTGCAATACGTGCGTTCCTACCAGCGGCTCGCATCCCCCGGGGCCGATGATAACGTTGCCGGCGGCCTGTTCGCCGCCAAAATCAAAAATGCAATGGCCGTAGGGTAATTCCTTAATAGTGCCGTCGGCTAATTCTACCGGAATCTCGCCCACCGCTTCGATTTCCAACTCTTCGGCAATTTCTTTGGGTATCCAGGCCCGGGTAGCGCCGGTGTCCACCAGGAAGCTGATTTCTTTTTGCTTTTCGAGATCCCGAAGATTAGCAATCGTCATTTCTAAATAGATGTCACCCATAATTTCACCACGATTTATAATTCGTGTAATTTGTGCAATTCGTGGCTCACCCCACCTTCCCCTTCAGCTTCAAAATCTCATCCCGCAGCCGGGCGGCTTTCTCGAACTCCAATTTGGCGGCGGCGTTTTTCATCTCTTTTTCCAACCGTTCGATCAGTTCCAGGCCGGAAAATTCATCGGCGTAGCCCAATTCCTTCTCTTCAGTTTTGGTTTTATAGCGCCCGCGCACGTCCGCCACCGCAGTGGTCTGCATGATCTCTTCCACGCTTTTATACACCGTCCGGGGCGTAATACCCATCTGCTCGTTGTATTGCACCTGTTTTTTGCGGCGGCGCTCGGTTTCTTCCAGGGTTTTGCGCATCGCCTGGGTGACGTGGTCGGCATAGAAAATCACTTTGCCGTTGACGTTGCGCGCCGCCCGCCCGGCAATCTGCATCAGGGAAACTTCCGAGCGCAGGAAACCCTCTTTATCGGCGTCGAGAATCGCCACTAAGGAGACTTCCGGCAAATCCAGCCCCTCCCGCAGCAGGTTGATGCCCACCAGCACGTCGTGCTCGGCCAAACGCAGGTCGCGCAGGATGTCCACCCGCTCCAGCGCGTCGATTTCCGAGTGCACGTAAGCCACCTTGATATTCAAACCATGCAAATAATCGGTCAAATCCTCGGACATGCGCTTGGTAAGGGTGAGCACCAGGGTGCGCTCCTGCTGCTCTACCCGCCGGCGGATTTCTTCGATCAAATCGTCGATCTGCCCTTTGGTAGGGCGCACTTCGATCTCCGGATCGATTAGCCCGGTAGGCCGGATGATCTGCTCCACCACCACGCCCTTGCTCAGCTCGATCTCGAACGGCGCGGGGGTGGCGGAGACGAACACCGCCTGGTTGATCTTGCCCATGAACTCCTCGAAGCGCAGGGGGCGGTTATCCAGCGCGCTGGGAAGGCGGAAACCGTATTCCACCAGGGTTTGCTTGCGCGACATGTCCCCCGCGTACATCCCCCGCACCTGCGGCAGGGTCTGGTGGGACTCGTCGATCACCAGCAAAAAATCGTCCGGGAAGAAATCTACCAGGGTGTAGGGCGGCTCCCCGGGTTGGCGCCCGGAGATGTGCCGGGAGTAGTTCTCGATCCCGCTGCAAAAGCCCATCTCCTGCATCATTTCAAGGTCGAACTGGGTGCGCTGCTCCAGGCGCTGCGCTTCCAACAGCTTTCCCTGGCTGCGCAGTCCGGCCAGGCGCCCGGCTAATTCTAACTTGATCGCCTCGATAGCCCGCTGCAATTTATCTTCCCGGGTGACGAAGTGGCTGGCCGGGAAGATCAGCACCTGTTGCACCTCTTCCAGAATTTCCCCGGTGGTGGTGTCGATGTATTGAATGGTCTCGATCTCATCCCCGAAGGTATCTAAGCGCACCGCGTATTTTTCGTACGCGGGGTAGATTTCGATCACGTCCCCCTTCACCCGGAAAGTGCCCCGCTCCTTGCTCAAATCGTTGCGGGTGTAGTGGATGTCGATCAGCTTGCCGAAAATCTCGTAGCGGTCGATCCGCTGCCCCTTTTGCAGCAGCACCATCAGCCCGAGGTAATCCTCCGGGGAGCCGATCCCGTAGATGCAGGAGACGCTGGCCACGATCAGCACGTCGCGCCGCGACATGATCGACGCAGTGGCGCGCAGGCGCAGGCGGTCGATCTCCTCGTTCACGGAGCTGTCTTTTTCGATGTAAGTATCGCTCTGGGGCACGTAGGCTTCCGGCTGGTAATAATCATAATAGCTGATGAAGAATTCCACCGCGTTTTCCGGGAAATACTGCTTGAACTCCCCGTAAAGCTGCGCCGCCAGGGTTTTATTGTGCGACATCACCAGGGTGGGGCGGTTGATTTGGGCGATCACGTTGGCCATGGTAAACGTTTTACCGCTGCCGGTAACACCCAACAGGGTCTGGAACTTCTCCCCCCGATTCAACCCTTCTATCAACTGCTCGATGGCCTGGGGCTGGTCGCCGGTAGGCTGGTATTTGGAGCTTAGTTTGAAGCGATCCATCTAGGGCCTTTTTTTGCGGCAAATTTAGGGTGAGGGGACGTGCGATGCAAGCGGGGATTTGCATGAGAATCAATCGCCCGATCATTCGAGAGAGTAGAGCGCCATGCTGCCTTAATCCATACATTCGTTTTTTGAAAAAAATCTGTCGAAATAATCATTGTCTTTTGTGTATTCAACGTGTTACATTTTCCTTCGAAAATAGATCAACGATAAAAAGGTGAAAATATGGCAAAAGATGCGGTTATCAACACCAGGATTGATTCTTCTCTAAAAAAAGAAGCCGAAAACATACTCCAGAATATTGGCTTAAAGCCCTCGGAAGCAATCAATATTTTTTACCGCATGATTGTTGCACATAAGGGATTGCCTTTCGAGCTGCGCATACCCGACGAAGAATTCATCGACCACGCGAAGGCGAGTATGGAAAAAAACCGCCGCTTAGGGGAATTGCTGGCGAAATGAAATTGCGATACCCAACCGTGGAAGGAGTGAAAATTCTCCAGCAATTGCTCATCGATCGGTTTGGGGGAGAATATGGCCTGCGCGATGCCGGGGCGTTGGAATCGGCGCTGATGCGACCCCAAACAGGATATTATGGCGACATAGTTGAAGAAGCCGCCGCCTTAATGGAGAGCCTGGTTAACAATCACCCCTTTATCGATGGCAACAAGCGAACGGCATTCTTTACGGTAGATGCTTTTTTGCGTGCAAACGGATACTATATCGAATGCGACAACGACGCGGCGTACGCCTTCTTCGTGGGTTTATTCGAGACAGGCGCGTTTAATTTCGGCAACCTGGAAAAATGGATCAGGGAGAAGATCAAGCCTTTATAGAGAGCGAGTATGCTCCCAAACCCCGCTATCAACAGGGGAATTCCAATGAACTGCCCGGGAATCTTTCGACTTTTCTTGCTGCTCCTGATGATTTTTCAGGCGCTTTACGCCGGGGAAGCCGTTCTGGAAGGAAAAGTGCGCGAGGCCAATTCCCACCGGGCAATCCCCGGCATGAACGTCTTCATCCCGGCAAGGAATACCGGCGCAACCACCAACGCCGCGGGGCGCTTTGTGCTCAAAGTGAGCGATCCGCAGCCGGACCTGCTGGTAATCTTCGAGCACGTTGCCTTCGATACCCTGAAACTGACCTTCGCAGAAGCCTCCTCCCTGAAAAATATTTTCCTGCAAGAGCGGGTGATTCCCCTCCGCCCCATCGAAGTGCAGGAATCGGCGACGCCGTTGGAAATCCGCAAGGATATTCCCCAAACCGTTTCGGTTTTGGAATCTCAAAATTTTGAATTCAAAGGTTATGTGGACGCCGGCGATCTGCTGCGCAGCGATCACAGCGTGCAGGTGGATGAAAACCTCAGCGGCAAAAAAACCGTGGCCATCCGGGGCGGGAATGCCGATGAAGTGGTGGTTCTCTATAACGGCATTCGCATGAACAGCGTGCTGGACAATACTTTTGACATTTCACTGATCGACCTGGAGGACGTTCAGCGGGTGGAGGTGATCAAGGGAAGCAATACCTCCCTGTACGGTTCGGAGGCGTTTTCCGGGGTGATCAATATTGTTCCCAAAACCCGGCAGGATTACACAGCGCGCTTTCAGCAGCGCATCGGCTCTTATGATTCCGGCAGCTGGGGGCTGCATCTGCAACATCATATCAAAGATTTATACGGCTCGTACAGCATTCGCAAAAGCGGGGCCAGGCGAAAATACGCCGGAGAGCCGGAAGGGCGGCAGCTTTTGGAGAACCTGGCCGAGCATCACACCGCCAGCCTGGACTTTGCTTTTTCGAAAACCCCTTCCGGGGACGCCAAAAGCGCCCTGGGGCTGCTCTACCTGCGCTCCGAATTGGATTACGAAAATGAACGGTACAACGAATCCCTGGCCAACTTCAACCAGATGATTTCCGCCCGTTTCAGCGGGAATATCGGCCCCCTAACGGAACTCAACCTGACCGGGGCCTACCAGTGGCTGGATGAGGAGCAATTCGTGAACTTAGCCGCTGCCGCCCCGGGCCAGGCGGCGGATTTCTTGAGCCGGGATATTCAAAACCGGGCATTGAACCTTCACGCCGAAAAAAATCTCCGGCTGCATCCCCTGCAACTGCTGCTGGCATACCAGTACAAGAACGCAACGCTCGATTTCCAGAACTTGAGAATCTATGCCGGGGAGCAGCCGGTGGGCGTGGAATCTGCCGATATGGCGCGGAAACACCACGGCCTGGTGGCCATCGGAAAATACCACGCCCCGGGAGGCTCGAACTTTTTTGAAATCATGGATTTCAGCCTTAGCGTTCGCTACGACCGGGTAACCGACCGCCAGCCCAATCCGGTGTTCAGAAACCCCGGCGATCCAACCCCCCCGAATGGCTCTCCCGGTTTTTCCGTTGAAAACAACTGGGATGAAGGGATGGTAAAATTTTCTACCCTGTTGGAAGGGGGCAAACGGGACCTGGCAGTAAACGCCTTTATGAATTTTGGCAGCAACGTCAAATTTCCCACCCTTTTGCAGCAAATTAGCACCCCGGATGCTTTTGCCTCCGAGGAGACCCGCCCGAATTTGAATCCGGAAAGGAACACCGGCATGGAGGTAGGGGCGGTGATTACCCGGGAGCTGCGGGATGCCGCGCCTCTTTACGGGTGGCAGATTACGGCGAATTTTTTCCGCAATTATTACAAAAATAAATTCCGGATGTACTATTCCCCGGTTGCGCCGCTGGCGGTGTACGACAACGCCAAAACCGCCGGTATTTCCGGATTTGAAGCCAAACCCGCTTTTTTCTTCCTGCAAAAAAAACTGGTTGTCGAAACCGGCTTCTCGCGCTACTTCTTTTCCGATCCGCAAACCTTTCCGTTCAAATACGATTCCAAGATTACCGTCAATCTGCTGCTGGATCACGGGGGATATTCCGCGCAGTTGTTCGTCTTCCGGGAAGGAAAGCAGCTTGCCTTAGTGCGCAACGTCGGGGGAGGGTTTTCCAGCATCGAGCTGCCGGTTTTCTCGAATCTGGATTTTTATTTGAGCAAACGCTTAGAGCTGTACAAACTGAAACTCATTTTCAACCTCACGCTCCGGAACATTCTGAGCGACGAATTCGAGTTGGAGGGCCTGGCGCTCCGCGACCGCCGCTACTACGTATCCGTGGGGGTTCAATATTGAGGTTATTCCGGGTAAAGGGCGGTAAGCAGTAGGCAGTAGGCAGTCAATGTCATTTAGTTAAACATTCACTATTCACCGTTCTCTATTCACAATTATTGAACCGCTGTCATAACTTGCGAAACAACAACAATGGTGAATGGTGAACAGTGAATTCAGAATGGTGATCTTTATTCTCAATTACTTTAACTATACGACATTGAGTAGGCAATAAGCGGTAGGCGAATGGGGATTTCTTTATGAATGGATTTAATCACAAACGGGGGGGCTGTTGGGCAGTGGCGGCGCTGCTGCTGTTGATGGCGAATTGTACCGAAAATCCCTTCGGCGGCGAGAGCGACATTTCCACCAAAACAACCGTGAGCGGCCGGGTAATTTTGCTCAACAGCAGCAGCTCCGAGGGGGTTTACGTCTGGTTAGAGGGTTTGAACGTCGGGGTATTTACCGGGCCGAATGGCGATTTCCAATTGCACCTGCCTTCTCCTTCCAGCCAGCCGGGAGGCGGGTTTACCGGTTCGGCGAACCTGTATTTTTATATGGCCAATTTTCAACCGGACTCCACCCGGCTGGTGCTCCGCAGCGGGGAATTTTTATACTCCCAGGGGGAGCTGAATGAGAACGGAGAACTGCTTCACCCGCGAACGCTCACCAAATTATTGACCGTGAGTACCGCACTCCGCCCTTCCGCCATCCCTACAAGCTACGATAGCACGCTCGAGACCATTGTAACCTTGCAAGTGCTGGCTCTGCAGGTGGAGTTGCTGGCGTATGGGGCGGGTTCCAACTTCCTGACCCTTGCGGAGGTGCAAAAGATCAATACCGCGGAGGCGTGGGTTGGCTCCCTGTATTCCGGATTTCTGCAAATCGATACCACTTTTTTTAGCGGGACTTACGTTTTCACCACTTCATATCTCTTAGATCCTTACTTTTTAACCCCGGGAGATTACCTGGTGATGCCATATATATGGGTTAAGCAGGAGCACCTCCCCCGGGGATTAATCCACAGCCTGGGCGCGGCGTATGAAAAATTTGATTTGAATTACGTGAATATACCCTTTCAGCGGGAAGGGGGGCGTTTGACGGTAACTGCTGATTGAAAATTGATGATCGAAGAAATGATCATAACTCGCAATCGATAAACCGGAGGAAACCTCATGGAAAAAGCCAATTCCTATAAAAAAATGGCCACCAAACTCATCCACGCCGGGGAAATGCGCCCGCGGGTGCTTGGGGCGGTAACCATGCCGCTCTTTCACTCGGCAAATTATGAATATACCGGCGAGGAGAGCTATGACGACATCCGTTACCTGCGCCTGAACAACACCCCCAACCACCTGGTGTTGCACCGCAAACTGGCCGCCCTGGAAAACGCGGAAGCCGCGCTGGTAACCGCCAGCGGTATGGCGGCGATTTCTACCGCGCTCTTTACGGTGCTCTCCCAGGGAGATCACCTGTTAGTGCAAAATACCCTCTATGGCGGTACCCATAGCCTGGTTACGGAAGATTTCCGCCATTTCGGGATTGCTTACGATTTTATCGACGGCAACCAGCCGGAGTCCTGGGTAACAAAACTGCGCCACAACACCCGGGCAATCTACGTGGAGGCCATGACCAACCCCCTGCTCCAGGTCGCGGACCTGAAGGCGGTAACAACGTTTGCCCGCAAGCATCACCTGGTCTCCATGATCGACAATACCTTTGCCAGCCCGGTGAATTTTCGTCCCGCGGAGTGGGGATTCGACCTCTCCCTGCATAGCTGCACCAAATACCTCAACGGCCATTCCGACATCGTGGCCGGGGCGGTGATCGGGCAGGCGGATTGGGTGGAAAAAATTACCCACCGGTTGAATCATTTCGGAGGCTCGCTCGATCCCCAGGCGTGCTATTTACTCCACCGCGGGCTCAAAACCCTGGCGTTGCGGGTCGCTTACCAGAACCAGAGCGCGCTGCAAATTGCCCGGTTTTTAGAGCAGCATCCCGCGGTGGCCCGGGTGAATTACCCCGGCCTGGAAAGCCACCCCTATCACTCTCTCGCCCGGGAACTGTTCGACGGTTTCAGCGGGATGCTGAGCTTCGAGCTGAAAGGGGGAAAAGCGGCGGCGGAACGCTTTATGGAACAGGTCCGCATCCCGGTCATCGCGCCCAGCCTCGGAGGGGTGGAAACGTTGCTGACCCGCCCGGCTCTCACCTCTCATGCAGGGCTTTCCCCGGAAGACCGGCAGTCGCGGGGAATCGGCGACGGATTGATCCGCATGTCCGTGGGCATCGAAGCGACGGAAGAGTTGATTGCGGACTTAGAGCAGGCGTTAGAAGCGAAGTAACCAGCGCGGAGGGATGGGGGAGTGTTATGGTGTTATGACAATACAAACACCTGAACACTATAACACCCGAACACTAATTTTTACCGCCTTTACAGAACGATTACGTCGCCTTCTTTGGCGGCAATGCAGGGAATGGGATAGTTGTGGCTATTGAGGCGGGCGCGGCTCAACTCGGCCATTTTGTCAACCGTATCGTCATCGTGGTCGGGATCATGGTGAAAGAGCACTAATTGCTTCACCCGCGCTTTCACGGCAATGTCAACGGTGTAGGTGTAGGGAGAATGCCCCCAGGTAATACGCTCCTCGTACTCATGGGGGAAATACTGGGTGTCGTGGATCAGTAAATCCGCGGCGGAGATAAAATTGATAAACTGATCTTCCTTATTATCATAAAAATTTTCAAAACGATCCTCCAGGGAGCTGCCGGAGGGGGCGTCGCCGTTATGATTGGGCCGGCGATACGGTTCATTGTCGCTGATATAAATGATGGATTTGCCCCGGTAGCTAAAACGGTACCCAAAGGTATAACCGGGATGGTTCATGAACTGGGTTTGAACGGTGACGCCCTCTACCTCGAAGGTGCCCTCCTTGGCGGTGCGAAATTCCACCTTCGCGCCCATGTCCTCTACCGCTACCGGGAAGTAAATCGGGTTCATTTGCATGGAGATGATCTGGGTCAGGTCCACGTCCGGCTCATCGCAGCCGTAAAGAATAAAATGATTGCTCGGTTTAAAAGCGGGCTTGAAGAACGGCAATCCCTGGATGTGGTCCCAGTGGAAATGGGTCAGGAAAATATAAGCCTTTACCGGCGCTTTGGATTGCAGGAGCTCTTTGCCCAGTTCCCGAATACCGGAACCGGCGTCGATAATAAAACGGGGTTTGTCGGGGAATTGGATTTCCACGCAGGAGGTATTGCCTCCATACCGGATGGTACGGGGACCGGGGGTGGGGATGGATCCGCGCACCCCCCAAAATTTAATTTTGATAGGTTCCATTCTGAATGGGATGGAGGAGCTCTCTGATTTTGGTGATGAGCATATTCGCCCGCGCCGGTTTGATGAAAAATGCGTCCGCTCCTAATTCCAGCGCCTTCCGACGATCCGAGTCGTACATCTTCCCGGAATAAATGATGATTTTGGTGTTGCCCAACAGGGGAGAACTCTTGATCTTTTTGCACAGGCGCAGCCCGTCCAATTCCGGCATCATCAAATCCAGGATTACCACTTCCGGTTTGTCGGATTGGATGGTTTTAAACGCTTCGATGCTGTCGGTTACGTAATGAGCGGTAAAACCATATTCTTCCATCAACATCTTGGTTAAACTGGCCTGCTCAACGTTGTCCTCCACAATCAGGATATCGTAGGCTTTTCCATTGCGGCTCATTAGTCCTACCCCGGTGTTTTTGACCTCCATATCCATTCTTAATTCCTTCCGCGATATTTTGGGTATAATTTACGCTCTTTTTTGAATCAAACAAATTTTCGTAATAAAACCGAGATGAATTGCGCGTCCAGGGCGGAGAAAATTCTCCAATTCATAACCGAGGGCAAACCGAGAGTGATGATTCCTTTGTTCCGGGCGGTGAAAATTTGGCCGTGTTACCTGAAGTTAGTATGAACTATCAGACTAAACTAATTGGAGAGAAAATTATGGAGAACCGGCGGGCAGGCAGTTGATTGATGTCACAAGTCGGCAAGAGAACTTTAAAGCGAATCAGGCGTGTTACATTGCCCTTGCTGTTGGATGTTTTGGGAGATAGAATGGGGTTGTTTTCTATGAACCGGGGGCTTACCAGGATTAAATCTTAACTGATGTTACGCAGGCCAAAAGTATTTGCCACAGAGTCACAGAGAGCACAGAGAGCACAGAGAAAACCAAATATTCATTGCGCACAGACCCATGCGGAGAGGCAAAAGCACTAAAAAAGTGATCGAAACTCTGTGTTCTCTGTGTCTTTTGCATGGTGAGTTTATCGAACCATGTGGCAAAATGCGTAACATCAGATCTTAAACGCTTTGCCGCTGCGCCGGGACGCCATAAGCAAGAGACCGCTTCCGATCACCAAAAGCGAGTTATAAAAAATTTTCCCCAAATCGACTCCCGCATCTCCCTCCACGGTGAAACAGCCGCAGTGAATATCCAGCCCCCGCGCATACGCCTGCAACACAGCGACAAAAAAGACGAGCATCATCCCGAGGTTAAGAATGGCGGAGGCTTCCACCCAGATTCCCAGGATCAATAAAATACCGATGATAATTTCCAGGTAAGGCAGCCAAATCGCGGCCCAGCGGGAGAGAGTTTCTCCTACAAGCTGATAATTCTCCACAGCCTGGGAGAACTGGATGGGATGGAGAATTTTATCAATGGAAGCGGCGATTAGAATGCCGCCAAACACCAGCCGAAGGAGAATTCCCCCCCATTTTTGAACCGCTATATTCATCTCAATTTTCAATGCTCAATCTTCAATTTTCAATTTTCAATCCCCCTCCCTACTCCTCCACCGGGTAACCCTTCTCCAGCCATTCCGAAAACCCGCCGTAAAGGATCAGCACCTCCCGGAACCGCCGGTGTACTAATTCCTGCGCCAGGGTGTTTACTTCTTTGCACCCCGGCTCAAAGCAGTAAAGAATCGAGGTTTTGCCGGGATCAAATTGTTCAAGTAGTTGAGGTGATTGATAAAACCTGATCAGCGGCAGGGAAATAGCGCCGGGGATGCGGTCGATATGGTATTCCTCTTCCGGGCGCACATCAATAAAATTGATATTCCCCTGGAGATGGAGGGCAAAAGCGGAGTCCGCGGAGATGAATCGAACGGCATCCTTTACGTCGGCGCTATTCCAGCGCGGTTGCAACAGCGGCCAGCGGATCCCGTTGGGATGAAACTG
>WYBG01000309.1 GCA_011526015.1 Deltaproteobacteria bacterium
GGAATTGCTGCCGAACTTTTCCATGCAAACCATCCAGCAGGACCCCGCGGAATTCCGGCGCAAGTACAAAGGCTTGAAACAGATGTGGCGCGCGCGGGTTAGTATTTGAGTGTTAAGTGCTCATGTGTTCATGTGCCCCCGTTCGGGTGCTTAAACACCAGGAACCTGAACACCTGAACACCTGAAACGATTTATGGTTTTTCAGAACAATAATTTCCATGGCAAAATAATTCCATGGCAAAATGATTCAAACCCTTACATCAAACATTATTTTGCCATTCAATCATTTTGCCTTTATTGCCAGGCTCAAATTAGCCGGCCTGAAGCATTGCAAGTCGGGCAAATAATTTTCTGAAAATCTATAGATATGAAACCGGAAAACCAACCACAGAATATCCGCGAGCGGGTGATCGATTTTCTGCTGTTCCTCTCCTCGGAAGAACATTTGCTCGCCTGCCGCCGTTTGATGCCCCCGGAACTGCTGGCCTTCGAGCTGTCGCGGCTGTGGTTCAATGAGATTTACGCGCCCGGCGCGCGCTATCTCGAATCGCTGAAGGGAGATTTTTCCCCGGAAAAAGCGCGGCAATTCCAGGAATGTTTTTCGGAAGAAGAATTCGCCGCGCTGGAGCGCTTTCACCGCTTTTTTGAATTACGCATCGACATGCTGCCGGAAACCGCCCGGCAAAAGGGGATATTCCCGGAAAGCGACGCCTGGCGGAACATCATGCGCCACGCCGGTTATTTAGCGGAGGAGTTGGAACCGGATGCGGAAAAGCGGCGCAGCCGCCTGGCCAAATACCTGCGCAAAGCGTTGATGGAGCAGAAACGCCTGCCGGAAGAACCGGACTGGAACGACTGGCTGGCGCTGGCGGAGCGTTCAAAAGACCTTTAAACCGGCTCGCAGGATGGCAACCGAGAGAGCAAAGCGGGATTGGAACGAAGTGGAATTTCTTCGCTGGGAGGAATTCCGGCAGATGGCGCCCGCCATTATCCAGTTGGAAATTTCCCGGCTGGGAGAAATGATCGAATGCTTCCCGACGGATACCGATTTCCGTAACGCCCTGGTGAAAGCCCGCTTCGAGTTGAAAAAATTCAGCGAATGCCTGGCTGGCTGCGGAAAAGAATCCCTGGAAGAGGCTTGCGCCGGGCATCTGCGCAATGCCATCTTCAGCCTCTCATTCGATTTTTCCTGGTTGGACGAGGAAGTCGCCGGAACGCTGAAATATATCCTTGAGCGTTTGATGAATGTGCATAACCGGATTCCCCTGATTTACTGAGTTTTTTGAACCGGAAAAGCGAAGAATCGGTGAACCGGGGAAACGGAGAAGTGAAGAATCGGAGAATCGGTGAAATGGAAAACCATACGCGGATGAACGCCCGTGCGCAACGATTTTCCCCCCCCTCTCCGGTTCTCCGCTTCCCCGGGTCATTTTTTTGCGGGAGAAATTTCCGAACCATCACCCATTCTATGAGCAGGAGGAAATAGATGTACCAAAAAATATACGTCCCGGTGGATAATTCCGAGCACTCCCTGCGCGGCATCGAACTGGCGGTGGAGCTGGGCAAGCGCTTCGGCGCCCAACTGGTGGGCTGCCACGCCTACGCCGCCCGGATGCACGACATCCGCTTCAAACAAATGGAATTTACCCTGCCCGCGGAATACCAGGTGGAAGAGGAACTGGAAAAGCAGCGCAGCATTCACGACACCCTCATCACCATGGGGCTGGAGCTGATCTCCGATTCCTACTTAGAGGTGATGAAGCAGCAGTGCGCCCTGGCAAAGGTTTCTTTCCAGCCGAGGATGATCGACGGCAAAAATTTTAAAGTGCTGGTGAACGACATCAATAATAATGATTATGACCTGGTAATTATGGGCGCGCTGGGATTGGGCGCGGTGAAAGACAGCGTGCTGGGCAGCGTGACCGAGCGGGTGGTGCGCAGAACCAGAACCGATATGCTCATCATCAAAAATACTTCCCCGGTTGAAGAACAACTGAATGGAAAAACCGGCGCGGAGGTCAAAAACGTTCACGGGAACGGCGGCAACATCGTGGTGGCGGTGGACGGCAGCCCGGAATCCTTTGCCGGGTTGAAATCCGCCATCGCCCTGGGAAGAGAATTGGGCAAAGAGGTGGAAGCGATCTCGGTGTACGATCCCTACCTGCACTATACCATGTTCAACAGCATCGCCAACGTGCTCACCGAAAAAGCCTCCAAAGTGTTCAAATTCAAAGAGCAGGAACAGTTGCACGAGGAGGTGATCGACACCGGGCTGGCCAAGATTTATCAATCCCATTTGGAAGTGGCCCGGCAGTTGGCGCAGGAAGAGGGGATCAATATGAAAATCACCCTATTGGACGGAAAGGCGTTCGAGAAAATCCTGCAATACGTGCGGCGCGAGCGCCCCTGGCTGTTAGTGATGGGGCGCATCGGGGTGCACAGCGACGCGGAGATGGACGTCGGCAGCAACACCGAAAACCTGCTCCGCCTGGTTCCCTGCAACGTGCTGCTCTCCAGCCGGCGCTTTACCCCGCCGATTGACCTGCGGGCGGAAGAATCCATGACCTGGACCGAGGAAGCCAGCGCGCTGCTTAACTCCGCCCCGGAAGGGGTTCGCGGGGTCGCCCGCACCGCCATCCACCGCTACGCCATGGAGCGCGGGCACTCGGTCATTTCCCGCAAGATCATCGAGCAGGCCATGGCCCCCATCCTTCCCCGCTCGGCCATGCTGGCCATGGGCATCATCGCCGAAGAAGCGGCGATCCGGAAAATCAGCGAACACCACGGCGAAACCTACATCTGCAAAGAGTGCGGTTACGCCGCGCGGGACGTGCTGCCGGTGGCCTGCCCGGTGTGCGGCTCCGAAACCGCTAAATTCGGTAAAATCGACAAACAAACTATCCAAAACCTGGGGCAATTGGAAGGCGGAATGGTAGAAGAGGTGGCTTTTGACGACCGGCGATTGCTGTGGACCAGCGACGCCAAGCAGGCTTTACGCGGAGTGCCTTCCGGCTACCAGCGCCGGCGCGCCAAAGCGCAAATCGAAAAGACCGCCCGGGTGCGCAAGCTGCCTTCCATTACCAAAGACCTGGTGCTGGAAGTCGCCGGGGAGGTGATGGAAGCCACTGAGAAACTGGAGGAAAGAGGCCGTCTCTCCCAAACGGAGACCGCGCCGGATGAAGCCATCCGCCGGGAGGGAGAATTTAGCTGGACCTCGGATGCCTGGGCGCGGCTGCAGCGGGTGCCGGAAGGTTTTATGCGCGAGGGAACGAAAAAGCGCATGGAGAACTGCGCCCGCCGGCGCGGGGTTACCCTGGTCACCCTGGAAATCGCCGAAGAGGGCATCAAAGAAGGGCTGAAGGCGATGGAGGAGATGATTGCCCGGCAGGCGCAGGAGGGGAAGGGGAGAGAACCGGAGAACCGATGAAACGGGGAAGGGGAGAAATGGAGAAATGGGAAGAAGATGGTTGCGATAAAATAAACAGAACGCACTACAGCATAAAATCATCGGGAGGAAAAAATGGCAGAGAGGATTAAAAGCTACCGGGATTTGAGGGTTTACCAGAATGCCATGGAAGCGGCGATGGAAATTTTTCAGATAACCAAAACTTATCCCCAGGAAGAGAGATATTCCCTGGTTGATCAAATGCGACGCGCCTCCCGTTCGGTCTGTACAAATATTGCGGAAGCGTGGAGGAAGAGAAGATACAGAGCAGCCTTCATCGCCAAATTAAGTGATTCCGAAACAGAAGCATGTGAGACCCAGGTGCTTTTGGAATTTTCCGAGAGGTGTGAATACATCTCCCCGGAAACTACAGCGGGTCTTGATAAAAAATATGAGCATATAATAGCTCAACTTGTTCTTATGATTGATAATCCCAATAAATGGCTAATCAAATCCCATTAATCACCGATTCACCGATTCACCGATTCACCGATTCTTTTTTTACCGGGTTAGACAAGGCAAAATGAAGAGATACCAGGACATCGCCGGCGACGGGGGTTCGAATATTATCGCGCAAGTGGCCGAACAGGCTGGCCGGGTAAAATCGCGCCTGGCCGCGGTGCGGCGTATCATCGCGGTGATGAGCGGCAAGGGCGGGGTAGGGAAAAGCTCCGTGACGGTGAACCTCGCCGCTGCGCTGGCTCTGGAAGGCCAAGCGGTGGGAATTTTAGATGCGGACATTAACGGGCCGAGCATCGCTAAAATGGCCGGGGTGCGAGGAAACCCGCTGCGGCAGGGCGAAAACGGCGTCATTCCCCCGGCAGCCGCATTGGGCATCAAAGTGATGTCCATGGATTTGTTCCTTCCCGACGACCAGACCCCGGTGCTGTGGCAGGCTCCCAGCCAGAAAGACGCCTACACCTGGCGGGGAATCATGGAAGCGGCGGCGCTGCGGGAATTTCTTGCCGACACGGAATGGGGCGCGTTGGATTTCCTGCTCATCGACCTGCCGCCGGGATCGGATAAGCTGCCCAACCTCGTTGACCTGCTGCCCCGTTTGGACGGCGTTCTGGTGGTCAGCATTCCTTCCGGGGTCTCTCAATTAGTGGTAGCCCGGTCAGTTACCGTCGCGGTGGAGTTGTTGAACGCGCCGCTGATCGGGCTGGTGGAGAATATGTCCGCTTACGTCTGCGCCCACTGCGGCCGGGAGGAAGAGATGTTCCCTCCGGATCGATCGGGGAACATTACGGATGAGTTGAAAGCGCCGCTGCTGGGGAAAATCCCTTTCGATCCCCGTATCGCCCGGGCCGGGGATGAAGGCCGCTTGTTTTTGAACGACCATGCGGATACCCCGGCAGGGCAGGTAATCCGGCAGATTGCCGGGAAGGTGAGGGCGTTCGCGGACCATTCAAATTAACCTCTAACCATTCTCTATTCTCCATTCACAACTCCAAGAATAGTGAATTCAGAATGGTGAATAGTGAATAGTGAACTCCAAGAGGCGACAAATATGAGCACTCCGGCTATGATGGAGGAAAACCGATGAAATTCCTGTGCGTTGAATGCGATGCGCCGATGAAACTGACCGAAACCCGCGGACCCGACGAGGGTTCTATGACGATCATTTTCGGCTGCCCGCAATGCGGAAAGGGGGTGGCCATGCTGACCAATCCCATGGAAACCCAGATGGTGCGCTCGCTGGACGTTAAAATAGGCGGCTCCCCGGCGGCAGCGGAACCGATGCGGATGGTCAAAAGCTCCCTGGCGCACCAGCGGGGGGAAGCGGTTGCCGCCTCGCCGCCGGAGACCTTTACAGCAATCTCCGGGGAAGAAAAATCTACCGGCTCTCCCGAAGGGAGGGATTCCTCCGGATGCCCCTTTTCCGGGGCGGTAAGCGAAGCGTTCGCTAAACAGGAAAGCGGGCTTTCCTGGACTTCGGAAGCGCGGGCGCGGCTGGAGCGCATTCCCGCGTTTGTGCGTCCCATGGTTCAAAAAAGCA
>WYBG01000036.1 GCA_011526015.1 Deltaproteobacteria bacterium
ATATTCAAAGGGAACCCCGATAGGGGTTCAATGTTTGTAGTCATCAGAAACTTTAGAATCTATCACAACTCCGGCAGGAGTTGAACGGTTCGCTGAGCTACCAACAGAATCCGTTACAAGCAGAAATATTGATTGCCCGGCTTCAGCCGGTAGAGAGAAATGAGAAGGTATTTCAAATTGCGTTTTCTATACTGCACGCGGGCATAAATTGAGGCTTTTGTAGCGCCCGGTCCCGAAGGGATGGCTTTGCCACAAGGATGCCCGGCGCACTGTCCGACAAGCATCCTTGCTTGTCGGGAAAGCGCAATTTGTAACCGCGTGCAGTATAACGGGAGGCAGAGCCTCCCCCCCCCTTGTGCTACACAGCAGAACTGTGTAGCGAGTGAAAACTAAGCACACTGTATAAAGGGTAATTCCTGCCAACTGCCCCTGCTCCTGCCCCCGCCCCTCAAAATCCCCCCTCCCTTTTATACACCCTCTTCCCATCCACATAAGTCGCCAGCACTTTCGCATGAAGCACCTCTTCCGGGGTAGCGCTGAAAATATCCCGGTCGAGGATGATGAAGTCCGCCGCTTTCCCCGGTTGCAGGGCGCCGCACCAGTTTTCGTTGTTTGCGGCATAGGCCGAGCCATAGGTATAAGCGATAATCGCGTTTCCCAGTGATATGCGTTCCTCCGGGTACCATCCGCCGCTGGGAAATCCCAGGGTGTCCTGCCGGGTAATGGCGGCGTAAAGACCCACCATGGGGTTTAGCGGCTCGACCGGCCAGTCGGTGCCAAACGCCAGCGGCACGTCATTTCTCAGGAATGTCTTCCAGGCGTAGGCAAATCGCGCCCGTTTGCCGATGCGTCGTTCCGCCCAGTGCAGATCGGTGATACAATGGGAGGGCTGCATGGAAGCGATCACGTCTAATTGCTGGAAGCGGGTGAAATCCAGGGAATCCAACACCTGGGCATGTTCCACCCGCCAGCGGCGATTCTCCCGCGGATGCTGCTGTTGCAGCGCCTGGAAAACATCCAGAATCAGGCCCACCCCGGCGTCGCCGATGCCGTGAATTCCGAGTTGGAAACCTGCTTCGTCGGCTTTTTTGGCCCTGTCGAACAGGTCCAAAAAGGAGTATTGCGGCAGGCCGGAATTGGCCGGGTCGTCGTTATAGGGCGCCCGGAGATAGGCCGTGCGGGAGCCCAGGGAGCCATCGGCATATAGTTTTACCAGGTTTGTCTTGAGAAATTTGGGGGGAATCTCGGACCTGGAAAAACTGCTGCGCAGGGAATCCAGGTGGTCAACGTAGTCGATCCAGAAATTTACCCGCAGGCTCAACTGGCCGTTTTTGAACAGTTCCGCATACACCGCATGGAGATCCGCCGGTGAATTATCGGTAATGCTGGTAATTCCCAGGGAATTGGCATAGGAGAGGGCCTCTTTAACAACTTCGTATTTCTGGGTAAGGGTCAGTTTTGGGATGATATTATCCACCAGATCAAAGGCGGAATCGAACAGGATCCCGGTTGGTTCGGTGGAACCGGGATGACGCATGAGCTTTCCCCCGGGAGGGTCGGGGGTTTTGCTGTCATAACGGATCAGGTTCATTACCGCGGTATTGACCCAGGCGGCATGGCCATCAACGCGTTTCAGGTAAATCAGATGCTCGGTGGAGATTCGATCCAGCAAATAGCGGTTGGGGAGTTGTTTGGATTTCCAGAGCTCATGGTCCCAGCCTCTGCCAATAATCCATTCTCCCGGGGGAAGTTGATTTGCCGCCTGCTGAATTTTCTCCAGCACGGCTTCCGGTGAAGTGAGCCCCCGCAGGTCGATCTGCCGCCGCAATTTAGCCCCGTTCCAGAAATGCAAATGGGCATCATGAAAGCCGGGAAGCGCCAGGCGGCCCTGCAGATCGATGCCCCCGGTATCCGCCGGTAGGTATTTATCCAGCAAGGCTTCTTTGCTTCCAATTGCGAGAATGGTGCCATCCTTGATGGCCATTGCTTCCGTAAATTCCAGCTCGCCGCGGGCGGTAAAAATTTTTCCGTTATACACCAGTGTATCTACCGGGATTTTTTGCCCACAGGATACCAGCATCCCTGCTGCAAGCAAGAGTAACAAGGCAGAAAATGATCTCAATCGCATACTCCCTGTGTGAGAACCATGACGCGGTTTGCTATAATCCATGCCTGTTGAGAGACCAAAAACTTGATGGCTGGATTATTCTTCTTCCGAAAGCGGTTTTCTTTTCCGGCCCCGGGTCTTTCGGGGAGCCTGGTGCTCCTCGGAATGGGAGTTGTGCTCATTATCAGCTTCCGCGTCCGCGTTTCGGGAAATTTTCCTCTTTGGTTGCGGTGATTCCGGAACGTTTCCATCATGATCGTTGCCGGGAACCGCTTTGACTGTCGTGGGGGAATTGTCTTCAACGGGACGGCTATTTTTCGGAGGGCGGCCTCGTCTCCTGGGAGGGGGGCCAGGTTGGGCCTGGGGAGATACGCTCGCGGTTTCTTCCGCAACCGGGACGCCTTGTTCGACGGCTCTTTGAGCTTTTCGCGCCCGGATCATCAACAAAATCTCTTCGACCCGGGTAGTTTTGCGATCGTTTGCGGGTTTTGGCTGCGCCGCGTTTACCACGGCCACTTCCGCTTCCTCCACAAACTCATCGTCCTGGCCCAGTCTATCGGGATACAACTCGATCTTGCCGGGGAGGCAACCGTAACGGTTCATGGCCATGGCCCATTTCTCCAACTCCTCCTTATAAAAGCTCAGGCGGGCTTTGGTGGGATTAAAGTGAGAGGGGATTTCGTTTTTAAAAGCGCGCTGGGTTAGATCGAATATCTGTTTGAATCCGAGAAACTTTGCCGCCTGGGTGGGGGAGAGCAGGGTCTTTTCGGGAATGTAAATTCTGAAGTTGAATTCTTCGATCAACCAGGCCTTCAGCCATTCGGGATCTTCCTGGAACAGTTGATCCAGGATTTCCAGGTAGCTATCGAGATTATTGGCGTAATAGATTTGCGCCATCCCGATGCGGGCCTCTTTGTTGGTCGGCTCTTCTGATAAAAGTTTGCGGTAAATCTCTTCCGACCGTTCGAAAATTTTCCCTTTGCGGTACGATTTGGCCAGGTCTAACCAGGCGTCCTGGGAGTTATCGACTTCGGCGTATTTCTCGTACGTGCGCATGGCTTCTTCGTATTTGCGGATTTTTTTCAAAGAGCGCGCCAGCCATTTATAGCCCAATCCGAAGTCCGGGGCCACTTTCACCAGTTTCCGCAAGGGTTCGATGGCCTTCTTATAGTCCTCTTTTTCATAATATTTTCTGGCCCAGTTTAGAATAATATGAAATTGTAAACGGACCGGCAGAAAGGAAACATCCTGGTTCTCGTTGTAAAGATCCATGTGAGTGGTCAGGATCATCTTGGGCTGGCCTTTTTTTCGCCGGGGATTGTTTAACTCCATGGTAATCCGCTTGAAATAATTATAAATCTTCTGGCGGAGAAAGGTCTCGTTTTCGAAATCGACTTCTAATTTTTCATCGCGGTGCACTTCTCGCAGTCGCTGCTCGGCTTCATAACGGAGTTTGCCGAGGAATTCCTCCACCATCTCGGGGGGTTGGAGAAAACTGACATCAAAAGCGCTGTTTTTCTCCTGATCTTCTAATAGATAATAACTTGAGAGATTGATCTTTTGGTTTTCGAGGTCCCATTTTCGTACCTCCAATGCAATGAGACTGATTTCATTGGCAGACATCTTCTTTTCTCCTAATTTGATTCCTGTCAGTTTTTTTGTTCTTAAGTTAACAACCTACAAATCCTGCTGAAGAACGCAACGGTAAAAAAATATCGCGGCAGTGGGCCAGCAGTACTTGCCGTAGCGGCAGGCAAAGCTCGGAAATCCTTCCTCGCTGAAGAATTCCCCAACACTGCGTTTCCGCCACTTTATGTTCTGATCACTTGCGAGGCGCTATAAGTTACATATCGTAACACAACGGTAATTTTTTTTGCAGTGCGAATTGGAGCAAGCGGGCTACCGGTGACATTGCAGATTTCACTGCGTTTCACTACTGGCAGCAAATTAAGTTCCCCGGTTAAACCGGCCATTTGGGCTCCATTTGCATTTACTCTTTCCCCGCGGAGAAAGAGAACCCTCCCGGCGATAAAGAACCGTGCATTTGTTTGAAAAATCGATTGAGAAATACGGGCCTATTTTGAACTATCGCAATATTCGATCCGGCAAAACCTTCATTCTTTATATGAAGATCGCAAATTCAAACGGCCTTATAACGAACGCGCGGGAGATTGGTGGTTCGGCTTTCGGAAAAAAAATCAAGCTGGTAAGCTCAGGTACGCCTGCCTTTACGGAGGCGAGATTTTCGATAGTAAATTTCTCGTTTCCTTGCCTCGACTCTTTAGAGCGCAAAACTGGCGGTTTTGCGCAGCGCATTTATTCCCGTCGATTTGTTTGACCATCTTCGGCCAAACACGTGCATAGTTTTAGGTGATACAGAAAATTTTCCAAAAACTGCTTTTCTGGATGTTACACAAGGTAGATATTGGTCTATACTAAATCAGGTGTAGTGAGTGACAGGTATCCGTAACGTGCGTCCGTTAATACTCAAAAATTTTAATGTTGATGCCCTACTCCGTCGATACATTTCTATGTAAAGTTTTAAATAACAGTCAAGAAGCGACAGGATAGTGGAGCCTTAAAGGTCCTTTATTGATTCAACCGGGTAGCAAAGTATAACTAATTTGGTAATAGAAAACAATATAATTTTATAAGAGCGGGATCGGGAAGCTCTCGCTTCTCGGAAATTCAGGCCGATTTGTATAATGCCGGGTTTTTTCTCTTGGAATTGGTTGCACGATCTATAATATTCACATTCTGAAAGGGATTTGAGAATGGTAAAACTTCAAGCACTCGGAGTTCTGCTGCTGGCAGGGATGGTGCTGGGGTGCAGCGTAAGCAGGCCGGCGGCGAAAAAGCCTGCATCCCAGACCCATCGGTATTCCTCCCGGGCGGTAAATTATTATCTTGCCGGCGCGTTATACGACTTTCAGTATCTCTACAAAGAAGCGCTGGTAGAATATTACAATGCCCTGGGGCAGGATTCTACTTCCGCCCAGATTTTAAAGGCCATCGGGCGTACTCTGGTGCGCCTGGAGCAATACGAAAAAGCCGTCCAATACCTGGAGCGTTCCTTGCAAGTGAACCCCCGGGACCGGGAAACGCTCTATTACCTCGCCGAAGTACACTTCAAGCTGAAAAATACTGAAAAATCCCTCCTCTATTACGAGCGGTTGCTGGACCTCGACCCCTACAATGCCACCGCCCAGGCCAATCTGATCTATATCTACACGCGTTCAGGGCAAACCGATAAGCTGATTTCGCTGCGGGAAAGACTGATCGACATCTACGGGTATGAAGAGGATTCCGTATATCAATTGCTTAGCCTCTACATGCAGACCAGGCAGTTAGAGCGGGCCGGCAAATTGATCCGCAGCCTGCTCAACGAGTATCCCCGGGAGCCAGCCCACTGGATGATCTACGGAAATCTCCTGGAGATGCAGAGTGATACCAGCGCGGCCATTAACGCCTACAAAATGGCATTGGAACTGGACCCGCAAAATTCCCAGGCGCTTACGCAAATATACCAATTGTATTTTTATCAACGGGATTGGCCGGGTATGGTAAGCACCTTTGGCAATATTGTTTCAAAAAACGCCTCCGGGGAACGGGCCCGCCTGTTCCTGGCGGAGGGATATTTTTACCTGGAGGATCTCCCAAAAGCGCGCGAAACACTGGCGCCTCTCCTGAATAAAGGAGACTTTCGAGCGCACGCCCTGTTGCTCATGGGCCGGATCGCCGTCAGTGAGAATCTCCTGGACGAAGCCCGCCAGCATTTTCGCGACCTGCTGGCGGTAGATCCCCGGAACAGCCGGGCCTGGGAATACCTGGCGGTGCTCCATTACCAGGACCGGCAATACCGGGAGTGCGTCGAGGTTTTAACCGAAGCCTTGCTGCACTTCCCGGATGAAACCAGGCTGCTCTCTCTATACGGAAACGCCTTGCAGCAAATGGGAAAATTGTCGGATGCCCTGGTCCCCCTGCGGCGGGCCTACGCGCTGGATTCCGGCGATATAAATACCATCGTAGCATTGGCGGTGGTGTACGACGAGCTGCAAATGTATTCCGCATTGGATTCGCTCTACCAGGCGGCGCTGGAGCGTTATCCGGAAAACGCCCTGCTGTTAAACAACTATGGGTATTCCCTGGCAGAGCGGGGGATTCAACTGGAGCGCGCCCTGGCCATGGCGCGTGCCGCCCTGGGGCAGGACCCCGATAACGCGGCTTACCTGGACACCATGGGCTGGATTTATTATCAAATGGGAGATTACCGGAAAGCCCTGGAATTCATCCGCAGGGCCGTCTCCGGCGCGGAACAGAGCGCGGAAGTTTTGGAGCACTTGGGAGACGTGTACCTCAAGTTAGGCCAGGAAGAGGATGCCCGGCTCTACTGGCAAAAAGCGCTGGAGAGAGACCCCGGCAACGAAACCCTCAAAAACAAACTCCGCCAGGACGCTTCCGATTCGCAGTAGCCCCTTGTTTTCTCACTCTTTCCTTGCCCAAATCTTTTCTTCCCCAATTCAACATAACAGCGGTTCAAAATAGCTTTAACCACCAGGCGCAAAATTCGTTTGGGGAATCGGCGCTCTTTTTCTTATATTATTGATGTTTCAGAATATAGGATTTATTGGTGAAGGTACTATTCGATCAAAGAAATGATAACCGGAGGCGCCATGAAAGCTCGTTTAGCCCCCTTGAATAAGCGTTTTTATCGCTGGGGTATGGCCGGGTTCATCTTGTTGCTGGCAGCGGGTTGCGCAGGGACCCAGAAAAAATATGACATCGTCAAACCCATGTCCGCAGGGCTGGATACCTGGCCGGAAGTTTACCGCCAGAATTTTCAAGCCATGAATAGTTTTCACGGTAACGCCCGGGTTACCATCGAGTCGCAGCAGTTTTCCGGCAATGTGAGCATGGAGGTATCCTGGATTCGCCCGGATAAGCTCTATATCCAGGCGGAAGGCCCCCTGGGGATAGATGTCGGCAAAATTTACGTCGGCGCCTCCCGTTTTATCATTTATAATCAGTACAATAACCATTTTACATCCGGCAGCGTTGACGATCCCTACCTCAACCGCCTCTGGCTGACGAATTTTTCTTTACAGGAATTGAAGTACGCGGTATTGGGGTACGCGGCGCAGGCAGAGCGGCCGCTGCGCCTCAGCGATGAATTCCACGGCGTATTCACCGCCCAGGATGAAGAAATTGAGTATCGCTTCATCGTTAACCCGGAGCGCGGCCTGCTGGAACGCTGTGAAATTCTGCGGGATGGCCGGGTATTCATGCAGCAGGATTTCAAAAAATACAAATCCGTGAACGGCTTTTACGTTCCCCAGATCATCCAGATCACCATGCTGGAGCAAAAAGAACGCCTCTCTATCTTTTATGAAGATATGCAAATCAATAAGCAGCTTGATGCACGGGCTTTCGTAATCGACGTCAACAGCAAGGTGCAACAGCTCAACCTGAACTGACCCGCAACTATGGATCTTTCTATCATTATTCCTGCTTTCAACGAGCATGAATCCCTCCCGGAACTCCTGGAAAGCATCTCCGGGGCGGTAAATCCATTAAATTTAGCCTATGAAATCATTGTGATCGATGATGGCAGCACCGATACAACCCTGGATGTGCTGAGATTGCTAAAACAGAAATATTCCCGCCTGAAAGTGCTCAGTTTCCGGAAAAATTACGGGAAAAGCCCGGCTCTCTCGGAAGGGTTCAAGACCGCCCAGGGGAAAAGGGTCATCACCATGGATGCGGATCTACAGGATGACCCGGCAGAAATTCCCAACCTGCTGGCCAAACTGGAGGAGGGGTACGATATGGTTTCCGGCTGGAAGAAAAACCGCCACGATCCGCTCTCCAAAGTCATTCCCTCGCGCATTTTCAACTTCGTAGTCGCCAAGTTGTCGGGCATCCCCATTCACGATTTCAATTGCGGGCTGAAGGCGTATCGGCGGGAAGTGGTGAAATCCATCCAGGTGTACGGGGAACTTCACCGGTTCATCCCCATCCTGGTGCGCTGGCAGGGATTCCGGGTGGGAGAGATTCCGGTGCTCCATCATCGCCGGCGATACGGGAGAACCAAGTTCGGCGTCACGCGCTTTTTCAACGGTTTTTTCGACCTGCTCACGGTGCTGTTCCTGACCCAGTTTAAATCCACTCCCCTGCACATCTTCGGCTTCCTGGGGCTGATTTCGTTTTTTATCGGGCTGAGTGTGGAGGTGTACCTTACCTGGCACTGGTTTGCGGGGTACGGAATTGGGCAGCGCCCTTTGTTTTTCTTAGGGATTTTACTGATCATCGTGGGAGTGCAATTCATCGGTTTTGGCTTGCTGGCCGAAATGATCTCCGCCGGCCTGGCTGAGAACGTAAATTATTCCATCAAGGAAAAAATCGAATAAACCCGTTCAATACCTGTCTTAAGCCCGGTTCACGGGGTTAGCATTAACAATTGTGATGAAGCAATACCGCTTCTATTCTGTTATCGTCCCTTCTTTCAATCGCCGGGAGGAAATCCGGGAGTTGCTGAATTCCTTCACGGCGCTGGATTTCCCGGTAGAACGCTACGAATTGATTATTGCCGACGACGGTTCCGGCGACGGCACCGCAGAACTGGTGCAGGAATTTCGCCGGAGCTGTTCCTTCGCTCTGCATTTCTACCGCCAGGAGAACCGCGGTCCCGGGGCGGCGCGAAATATGGGCATGGAGCGCGCCAAAGGAGATTTTTTCATCTTCATTGATTCCGATTGCACCGTTTCCCCCGGCTGGCTGGCGGCCATCGACCGGGAGCTGCATAATCAGCAAGGGGACGCTTTTGGTGGGCCGGATTCCCATCGCGAGGATTTCCCCCCTCTCCTCAAAGCGATCAATTACTCCATGACTTCGTTCCTCACCACCGGGGGCATCCGCGGCCATAAGCAGAAAAGCTTAGGCAAATTTTACCCGCGCAGTTTCAACATGGGACTTTCGCGGGCAGTGTACCAAACAGTTGGCGGATTCGGAGGGCTGCGGCACGGGCAGGACATCGAATTCAGCCACCGGATCATTTCCAGCGGCGCAAAAGTGATCCTGGTTCCGGGCGCAGTGGTGTACCACAAGCGGCGCACCTCCATCCGGAAATTTTTTCGGCAGGTATTCAATTGGGGGGTGGCGCGGATCAATCTCTATAAAATCGATGCCGCCATGCTGGAACCGGTACACGCGCTGCCGGCCCTGGCAACCTTGCTGTTGGTTTTGCTGATTATCGGCAGCCTGCTGTTCCCGGCGGTCTGGGGAGTATTCAAGTGGATGCTGCTGGCCGCAGGCCTGATACTACTGCTTTCCGGCCTTCATGCGGCAGGCCGGTATCGCAACCTCCGGCTGCTGTACCTGGTACCGCTGGTCATGCCGATTCAAATCCTCGGCTACGGGTTGGGTTTCTGCGGCGCGTTTGTCGCCCGGGTAGTCTTAAAGAAAGGCGAGTTCAGCGGTTTTCGGAAAAAATATTACCAGTAATTTCCCCTGGATTGCCTTTCCGGTCCCTTCCCGCCTCGCTTTCCGGCGGCATTAACATTGCGCGCTGGAAGTGCAAAGAACGGCGGGCTTTTGTAGCGAACCAGAGAAGGAAGACCGGGATTGAACCGCTCCCAGGCCCTTATATTTTGGCCAATTCCCTGTCAGTAAGCGCGGATGCAAAATTAAATATAAAAAAAGTAAATTGTGATATTGAGCAAATTACCTCAATATTGTTTTATTATTTTTGACATTTTTTTTCTTTGACAAACGCAATCTTATTTATTATATTCATCCTGCGGAACTTGATCTATGATATTGCTTTTCATA
>WYBG01000310.1 GCA_011526015.1 Deltaproteobacteria bacterium
AATCCACCACTCATTACTCCAACCAGCGACAATTTTCTGCAACAATGATTCATTCCACGCTTTCATCCACTTCCGGCGCTTTGGGTATTTTAGGCGCTTTGGGCGGCTTCGGCGTTTTAGACGCTCTCATTTTTTTCTGTAAAAAACCCAGCCGCCCGAGGACCGGCAGTTTGCGGGCAAATTTGAACCCTTCATCCAGAAACTCGATGAAAATTTCATCCACGTCCTTGAAACGCAGCGTAAGGTGTGCGCCCAACACGCTTACCAGGGAGAGCGCGGAAACCGCTATCAGCATGGGAATGGAATCATCGCTGAAATAGGGTTTGCTCAGCATTTGCAACAGCAGCAGCGCCCCGATCTGGATGAAGCCGTAAATCATCGCCGATTGCTGGGCTTTCAGGAAGCCGCCCAGGGTCAGGGGCAATTTCCGCATGGTTACTTGCAGCATCAGCCCCAGGCTGATCACCGAGGCGGCCACCACTCCCCAGGCCACCCCGTCGATGCCCCAGGGAAGGCAGACATATACCAGCGCTCCCAGCACGATTAGATACATGAAATCCCGCCGGGTATTATGGCCGATCAGCCCCTTGGCGCGCAGCACCGGCTGGAACAGCAAGGTAAAGGAATCCAGCAGCCCGGAGAGGCACATCACCTGCAAGGGATAGACGGTGGAAACCCATTTCTCCCCGTACACCACCCGGATCAGGGAAGGGGAGACGAAAAACAGCCAGATCATCAGCGGGTAACTGACGATGGAAAGGTAAGTGACCACCCGCAGCAGGCCTTTTACCACCCGCCGGTCATCATCCTGGATGCGGGAAAAACCGGAGAAGAGCACGCTGTTGATCTTGTGCACCAGCTCATGGCGGGGCAGGCTCATAATCTGGAAAGCGCGCTCGTAAAAACCCAATTGCGCGGCGCCTAAAAATTTTCCCACCAGGAAGAAATCGACTTTTTTCACCGCAAAGTTCACGTAAGCCCCGGCATAGACCCAGGCCCCGAAGGAAAAGGCATCTTTCATGGCCCACCAGCGGAAGCGCAGCCCCGGCCTCCAGGGGGTGTGGCGCCGGGCGAAATGGATCACCGCGGTTCGCTGCGCAAAACTCCCGACCAGGGTTCCGAAGACCAGCGACCACACTCCCGCGCCGGCAATGGCCAGGGCCACGGTGGAGAGAATCGTCGCGGTCTTGCCGATCGTCTGCGACATCCCCAGCAGCCGGAAGTTCATATAGCGCCGTAAAATGGAGGTCGGCACGCTGGCAAACGCTTTCAGAAGAAAATCGAAGGCGATGATGCGCAGGATCAGGTTCAGCTTATCATTATTGAAGAAATCGGCATAAAAAGGGGCCCCGAAAAACAGCGCCGCGCACACCAGCGCCATCAAGGCCAGGTTCATGATGTAAACCGTGTCGTAATGCTCCTCTTTCACCTCTTTGAGCTGCACCAGCACGGTGCTGAACCCGAAATTGGCCAGCCGGCGGGCAAACTGGATGGCGATGGAGGCGATGCTCATCAACCCGAAATCTTCCGGAAAGAGCAGGCGCGCCAGAATGATAGAACTGGCAAAGTTGAGCACGAACTCAAACGAATCGAATAACACCGTCCAGAGGACGCCCTGCCGGGTTTTGGAGCCGATATCTTTAGACATATAAAGTGCGTTAGTGTTTGGGTGTTCGAGTGTTAAGGTATTTTAGTGTTTCAGGATGGGGCTACTTCTACTGTGACGCCCTGAAACACCATAACACCTGAACACTATAACACCATTTGGTTTTTCGCCAGTTGTAATAACTGATCGACCGAGCGTGTGATCTGGGCAAAGACAGATTTGAACTGCTCCAGGGTCTTCCCGTAGGGATCGGCGATCTCGATGGATTCAGCGCGGCCGGGTTGAAGCGCTCCCAGGAAAAACAGCTTCCGGCGCGCGCCGGGATAGAGTTTTTTGAGTTGTTTGTACAGGTCAATATCCATCACAAAAATCACCCCCACGGATGCGGCATTCTCCGGCGTCAGCGTTTTGGAGCGGTGCGCGGACATGTCCACCCCGAAAGATTCCGCCGCCGCCAGCGCCAGGTCCGGGCTGCGGCGATTTTCGCGGGGAATTAAGCCAAAAGATTCCCCGGAAATGTGATTCAAATTATGTTTGGCGGAGAGGCTTTTTAAGTAGATCCCCGCGAAGGGGCTGCGACAGATATTCCCCTTGCACACAAATGCCACCGCGGGATTACGGCGCAGCAGCCTGGCGAGGCGGCGCTGCCGAAGCCAGCGGCCGGGCAGGTTAAATTTGTAATCGAGGTGAATCATCGCCCGGGAGAGTTTGTCCGCCGCGCCGCGCAGGTTTTCTTTCAGGTAACCGAGCAGTTGCTTTACCCCGGGTTTGGGATCGTCCCATACGATGGTATCCCAGCGTTCCCGGAAGAGGAGAAGATTTTTGGCCTCCCCTAACACCGCGCGCCAGGGCAGCGCCAGGTTGAACGGATCGCTTTTGTCGGCGCGAAAATTCTCTTTTAACCAGTTCAGGTCGCGCACCGGGTTGCGGACGTAGAGGTTTTTCCGGTATTGCACATTTTGCGGGAGCCGGTCGTTGACCAGCATATCGAACAGCCAGGCCGGGAAATCCATTCCCGCGGCAACCGCCAGGGGCAGGGAGCCCCAGAAGCGCCCGTTGATCTCCATAAACACCGCGGCGCCGCTGGATTTATCGTATTTATATTCCACCATGGCCACCCCGGTCCAGTTAAGCTCCTGCAACAGTTTCAGGGAGTGGCGCAATAGCAGCGGATCGATCTCCACGCTCTTGCGGTAGCTGCTCCCCCCGCCTTTTTGGGGCTCGTGAACCCGTTCATGCTGAAAGACCGCCAGCGCTTCCCCGTTTTTCATCAGGAATTCCTGCCCCACCCCAATGCCCGGGTGAAAGGTCTGGATCAACACCGGGCAGAGCGCCAGCAAAGCGGGCAATTTTCGCTCCAACTCGGCGCGGTCGCGCGCCAGGGTGACGGACAGATCGTAACGCAGGTTGTCCTGCCACACTTTGGAAGAGACCGGTTTGAGAATCAGGGGAAAACCAAATTCTTCGATAACCCTTTCAATCCCCGCCGGGCTGTGAATCTCGGCGCTGCGGGGGCAGGGCACGCCTAAGGATTCCGCCAGCTCCAGGGTTTGGCGCTTGTCGTAGGTATAGCGGAAGCCGCGCTCGTCGGGAATGGCGAATTTGGCTAACTTTTCCAGCCGGGCGCGATTTTGCACGACCGGCACCAGGTATTTATCCACCGTGGGAATCACCAGTTCATATTTTCCCCGGGCAAGGTGCTCGGCCAGTTTCTCCAGCCACAGCTCCGGGGTTCGCCCGGCGGCGGGGAAGCGGATCACTTTGCGGGTATAACGCGAAAACTGGACAATGGAATAGGGCTGGTCGATGCCTAAGTGTACTTCGACGCCGCGCCGCCCCAGGGAGCGGGCCACCGCCAGGGCGCTGCGGTCGTCAACGCCCAGAACTAAAGCTTTTTGAGAGCGGTCGAAAAAGGTCTTTTTCATCAGTAATTTCAAAGTCACGTGATTGGAGAAGTAAAATCAGTGTTCAGGTGTTCAGGTGTTCAGGTTACTCGAACACCTGAACACCTGAGCACATGAACACTATTCCACCTCCACACTTCTTTTGGGTGGAACGAAATCGTACATATACATATCCCGGTAGGCCAGGTCGCCTTCCAGGTAAGTGAGGTGCCAGGAGGCTCCCTCGAAACGCCCCCTGGGATCCCGCAGCCAAAAGGGGGATTCCCGCAAAACGAAGTGCCCGTTTTGCTTTAGCGCCTGCGCAAAGTTGGGATCAGAAGCCAGGGTGGTGATAACACAGCATCCTTTATGCGTGAGAAATTGCTCCAATTGGCGAAGAACCTGGCGCCAGAATCGCACCTCCTTGCCGAGATAGGAGACGTGCACGATCCTGCCGCAGACCACGCCCTCGAGTTCCTGCACGTAGCACAGCGCGGTTCCCGCCGGTTTGCCGCCTTTGCGCAGGGTGAAGGGATAAGCATCCACCCCGGGAACCTTCATCAACCACTCAATATGCTCTTTTGGGGTCTCGTTCGCAACCGTCAAATCACTCCCCGGCAGAGCCGGCGCATTGCCGTCGTAGGGAACCAGCGCCAAATCCCCATTGGCGGGCAGGGGCTTGCGGAGCAGCCATCCCCTCGAGTTATAAGCGGTTTTAACGATTTTTCGGAGCGGATCGTGGTTCAGCGCCTTCAGGTAGGGCAGGGGACGGGTCACTTTCAGGAAGCGGGATACCTGCAGGGGGGTTTTGAATTTCAGCAGGGGATAGATTTTCCAGACCACTTCCGTGCCCCCGATAACGAAGGTGAAATCGCCCAATTTGAGCACTTTGGAGTAGAGCGGCAGGGCGGCCTGCTTGCCGGAAACTTCGTCCACCAGCCACTCGATGGTGAACACGCCCTTGTAAGAAGCGCCGTTGAAGCGGTAATCGGAGATAATATAGCCGATGTGCCCGACGATTTTTTCGCCGGAGACCGCCACAAACGAGCGCAGCCGGCCATCGGAGTCCGCTAAAAGCCAACGGAATATATCCGGGTCGCGCCGGCGGGGATGCCATAGCTTTGCTACCCCTTCCAGGTCGGCCGCGGTGGTTTGTCGGATTAAGATTTCTTCCATAATTCTGTTGTCGGGTTATAGACCTCAAAGGTTTTTGAAACCTTTGAGGTCTTTAGGCAAAATAAATTTTGCACTCCGTTTTAACCTGCTAACTGCTCCTGCCAACTGCTA
>WYBG01000311.1 GCA_011526015.1 Deltaproteobacteria bacterium
CCTCCCCGATCCAGCGTTCGTAAGCCCGGTTGAGGTATTCGATATACTCCCGGCGGATGGTTTTCTCGAAACCCCGCCCGCGCTGGCGGATGCGCCCCATCAAGGTATCCACGGAGGCCTTCAGGTAAATGATCACGTCCGGTTTGGGCAGAAAAGGGATCATATCGTAAAAAAGATCCCGGTAACAGGCGTGATCCCGTTCGTTCATGTACCCCTGCTCGTAGAGGGAGCGGGCGAAAATCTCCACGTCTTCGTAGATGGTGCGGTCCTGGATGGCGTGTCTCCCGGCATCGACAATTTCCTTCTGGCTGCGAAAGCGGTGCGCCAGGAAATAGATTTGCAGGTTAAAACTCCAGCGATTCATGTCCTGGTAAAAATCGTCTAAGAAGGGATTGTCGATCACGCTTTCGAAATAGGGGTCCCAGCCCAGTTTGTCGGCCAGTTTTTGGGTCACCGTGGTCTTCCCGACCCCGATGTTACCGGCAATTCCGATGAGGTAGGAGGGTTTTTTCATGTTCCGGTATCCGCATCACTCGGTTTGATCCAGCTTGAACACAAAGGATTCGTAAATTTTGAACTTTACCGGGCGGCCCTGGAAAGTTTCCTGGCGGTAGCGCATCTTCTTGAGCGCATCTATAGCGGCGCTGGTAAAATAATCTCCCTCGGAGCGCACCACGCTGTAGGTTTCTACTTCTCCGCTGTAACCGACGATCACCTCCATGATCACCCGCCCCTGGTAGCGGGTGCGTTTGTAAATTTCCGGGTATTCCGGCTTGGCCAGGTTCAGGTAACTGCGTTTTCCGCTATCGAGCTGGCGCTCCAGCACCGGATCGGTCAACAGTGGTTCGGGCATGGAATCCGGTTTTTCCACAAAAATTTCCCGATAGACAATCAGGGTTTCCGGGGTCACAATGGACGTTGGGGCCGGCAGGGTTTGCGCCGCGGTATCGATTGGCTCCCCGGGGTTTGGGCCATCCGGGGGCGGCTCGCTTGCGGGAGGAGCGGCAGTGGAAAGAATAATCGCCGGGTTGCCGTCGCTTCCCGGAACGGCCGGGCCGGGATTGCCGGCCGCGGCGAGAGGTTGGGGATTGGCGCTATTCTGCGCGCCCGAAAGCGGCGGAGAGGGTTGAGAAACCTGGCGGGCCGCCAGCGAGGTTCTTCTCCCGAAAAGCGGTTCGAAAACCACCTTTCCGTAACTGGGATTCTTTTCTTTGTCAATGATTTTTTTCTGAATCTCCGCCGCCCGGTCGCTGTTCCAGAGATTATTCTGGGCGAAAAGATCCAGAGTGGAGCGGTTATAAATATCGGTCTCGAAATTCCCATAGACCTGGTTCTCTCCCCGCGAAGCTCCCGGGCCGGGCTCGCTGCGCCCCAAATCCGGGCGGGAGCGGTCGAATACGATCACCCCGTTGGTGTTTTGGGTAATCACGGTCTTTTCCAACAACGGCGAAGAGCCTAATTCGCAGACCAGCCCGGCAAAATCATTCCCCATGATCGAGCAATTGCGGATGGCCGCGGCGGAACGCACTTCGCAGCTGATGCCGGCGTACTGGTTGAAGCGGATTTCGCAGCCGTTTATTTCCGGGGAGCTGCCATAGCAGGTAACGCCCTTGTAAGCATATTCGACAATACAATATCTCATAATGGAGATGACGGTAAGGTTCTTGAAGATCAACCCGTGCCAACTGCCCGCTTTGCCGCCCGTGGCGTCGCTGGTGAACACGATCTGCCCGTCGCCCGGCTCCCCCGCGGCGACCAGCTTACCCAGTACGATGAATTCGATTTTGGAGGGATCGTTGCCGGATTTGGTTCTATCCTGGTTGGCCCGGAAAACGATCCGGCTGCCCGGCTCGATCGACAGGGTAACCCCTTTCGCGACGATCACGTCCCCGTCCACGAACACCTGCCCAAACCAGCGGGTATTGCGGGCAATTTCCCCGCTCACCGTCACCTGGGCAGCCAGCATCACCGGCAAAAACATACTGCAAAAAAAACTAAACGCCTTCAAATAGCCTTCTCCATTCTGATTCCGAATGGGTGAAGATAAGGCATTTCCGGCAGGAAATCAGGTTAAATGTAAATTTATTGGGAGGAAGAGCGGCGAGAGGGCGAGGGGCGAGACCGTAGAGACGTTGCAATGCAACGTCTCTACAATGCCCCGAGGGGGCCGCAATCCCAAATCGTCATTATCCTTTGTACTCGATGAATTTATCCAACTGCTCGAACAGCTCCCGGTCCTTGAACGGCTTGATGATGTAGGCGTCTGCGCCTAATTCCGCGGTCAGCTGGCGGAAATTCTCTCCCGCCCGGCCGGTCAGCACAATGATCGGGAAGCCGGTGAAGCGCTGGTCGTAGCGCAGGGTTTCGATCAATTCGTAGCCGGAGAGCTTGGGCATTTCCAGGTCCGTCACCATAATGTCGAATTCCTGCTTGTTGAGCAGCTCCAGGGCCTCGTAACCGTTGCGGGCGGTTTCCGTGGCGTAGCCTTTCTGGATCAACAGGCTGCTAAGGTATTTGCGAATGCTGAGGGAGTCATCCACCACCAGGGCGACCGGTTTGCGCCCCTGGATCACTTTGCGTTTGCGCTTCACGGGAACCGCTTCTATGGGTTTCCGTTCCGTCACCGGGGCTTCCAGGACCGCGGCCTCCGCGCGGGGCGCGGCAACGCGGGCGCCTTTGAGAATGTCCTGGATCATCTGGGGAATATCCAGCACCAGCACCACCTGGCCGTCGGCCATGATGGAACCGCCGGAAATATACTTCAAGCGCCGCAAGCCCGGCCCCAGGGATTTGATCAGAATTTCTTCCCGGCGGATGATTTTATCCACTACCAGCGCCAGCCGGTTGCCCTCATCCTGCACCATGATGACCGGGTAATTGGTATCCGCGCTGATGATTTTACCGGGTACGTCGCGCACCTTTAACAACTGCGCCAGTTGCACCACGGGGAATTTTTTCTCCCGGTAGCGGATGTAATAACGGTCGTTTTCGGCTAACATGTCCCGCCCGCTCACGTGCAGGGTTTCTTCCACCTGCATCAGCGGCACGGAATAGACGTGGCCGCCCACTTCTACCAGCATAGACTGCACCACGGAGAGGGAAATGGGCACCCGGATGCTGAAGGTGGTGCCCTTGCCTTTCTCGGTGTAGGTGCGAATATCTCCCTTGGCTTTTTCGATCTGCACCTTTACGGCGTCCAGCCCCACCCCCCGGCCGGATACCAGGGTCGCTTCCCGGGCGGTGGAAAAACCGGGATAAAACAGGTATTCGAACAGTTCCTGGTCGGTCATTTTTTCCGCCTCGGCTTTGCTGACCAGGTCTTTCTTGATGGCATATTTCTTCACCTTCTCCAGGTCGATGCCGCGCCCGTCGTCGCGAATTTCGATGATGACCTGGTTACGCTCCCGGGAAGCTTTGACCTCCAGCAACCCCTCGGGGTCCTTGCCCGCGGCTTTGCGTTCCCTGGCAGTTTCCAGGCCGTGGTCGATGGCGTTGCGGATCAGGTGCAGCAGCGGCTCGTAAAGCTCGTCCACTAACGCGCGGTCGAGCTCGGTATCCTCCCCGCTGATGGAGAGGCGGATTTGCTTCTGAAGCTGGCGGGCCAGGTCGCGGATGGGGCGATGGAAGCGCTGGAAAAGCAGGTTGATGGGAACCAGCCGCGCCTGCATGATTTCGTCGAGCAGCTCGTTGCCTAATTTGGTCAATTTTTGCAGGTTTTCATCGTAAGTCTTGGAATTGTCCTTCAGAGTATGGGTCAGGGAGGTCAGCTCGTCCTGCATGTTCTTGACGTTCTTCAATACCCGTTGAATGCTGTCAACCTGCTTTTTCAAGCTCTCTTTGGCTCCCGGCTTGTTTTCCACCAGGGGATTGAGAACTTCTTGCAGGCTTTTGCCATCCCGCACCATGGTGTGCAGAAAATCTTCCGTGTCGCGGAACGCTTTCAAATTGCTGTTGAGCATGGGAACGAAGTTTTTCAGGCGGTCCAGTTGGTTTTTGAACTGGTTGTTGCTGATCACCAGTTCCGCGACCAGGTTGAGCAGGTGATCCATCTTTTTGATGTTCAGGCGCAGGAAGGTCTCTTTGGCGGGGGCCGGCGCTTCTTCCCTCTTGCCGAGGGTGACCATTTCCCCACCCTCTTCTTCCGCCAGTGCTTCCCTGGCGGCGGGGCGGGCTTTTTCGATTTTCGGCGCTTCCGCCGGCGCCGCCGCTTCCACGCCGCGGAAGTAATTTTCCAGCTTCAGCAGCACCGCGTCGAATTTGCGGGGTTCTTCCCGGCCCTGTTTTTGGAGCGATTCCAGAATATGGCTGATCTCATCAACCGCCTCGAACAGCAGGTCGAACAGTTCCGCCGGCAGGGGATTTTTCGCCTTCAGGTTCCGGTCCAGAATATCCTCGCAGCGATGCGCCAGGGTTTCGATCTTTTGCGCGTACACCATGCCGGAAGAACCTTTCAAGGTATGCATGCAGCGCATTAAATGGTGCTGCAATTCTTCGTTTTCCGGCGCTTTTTCCAGTTTCAACAACAAATAGTTAATATCGTCCAACTGCTCCCGGGCTTCCTGAAGGTAGAGCTCCATGACCTGGGTGCTGATCTCCGCCCGCTCTTCTGCCAGGAGCGGCACTTCCAAAATGAGCGGTTGCGCGGAAAACGCTTCTTCGAAGACCTCCTCGACCGGTTCCTCGATCGCCAATTCCGCCTCTTCCGGCGCTTCGATGAAACGGGCCAGGTTTTCCACCACTTCATCGTACAGGCTGCGGCGAACGGCGCGTTGGGCGGTCAGTTCCCGGATTACTAACATGGCCCGCCGGGTTACCGGGATTACCCGTCTAAAATTTTCTACTTTTTGCTGGATCAGCAACTCGAAGATATTTTCCAGCTTGTCGGTGAGGGTGGATACTTCGATGATCCCTAACATTTTGGAAGCGGAGCGAAGCTCGTGCACCGCCCGTTCCGCCTGTTGCAGCGCTTCTTTATCGTAACTGAATTTCTCCAGGTTGGCGAGATTCTTTTCGATGATGTCGAAATTGTTGTCCACTTCGTTTTGGAAGATTTCCAGCAATTCCGGGTCGCGCTCTTCCAGATAGACCATATCTTCCCGGGAGACTCGCTCCTGCGCGGGGGCTTTTTCCGTTTCCGGGGCTTCGATTTCCGGGAAAATCTCCGCTTCCGCCGGAGTTTCAGGTTCCGTTGCGGTGATTTCCGCTTCGAACGGCGCTTCTTCGACGGCAGGAACTTCTGCGGCGGTTTCCGCTTCTCTCTCCACTTCGGACATGGCCAGGTAGGCGTTAAGGCGGTTGCGCAGCGCTTCCGTTTCCACCGCCTGGCCGTAAATCCGCGCTTCCAGGGCATCGACAAACCCGGAAAATATCTCGAACAGCTCCATGTCCGGCGCCAGCGCCTCGGTCCCGATCAGATCGACCACGTGGTCCAGGGGTTCGGCCAGCTCCGCAATGTCCTGCCGGCCGACCATCTGCGCCGATCCCTTGAGAGTGTGGGTGTTGATGCCCAATTGCCGCCAGCGCCGCTCATCCCGGGGATTTCCGCGCAGTTTGAGCATCCCCTCGCGCAATTCGCTGATATAGTTCTGCGCCTCCAGCTTGAAAACTTCCATGATCTCTTCATCGGAAGAGACTGCCGCCGCCTCTTCCGCTTCCGCTTCGATGCCGGGAGCGAATTCCGTTGCCGCTTCCGCTTGCGGCGGCCAGGCTGGTTCTTCCCGAACGGCTTCCGCGACCGGCAGCAGCTCGTCGAACTGTTTCAGGAGCGCGTTGGCGGGAACCGCTTTGGGCAGGCGCTGCACCCGCGCTTTCAGCGTCTCGAAAAACGCGATCAACCCGTCGCGAAACGCTTCCGGGTCCTGCACCTGCGCCGGATCGCTGTTTTTCAGCTTGATCTCGGCCATGCGGAAAAAAATTTCCAGGTCGTCATTGCGGATAAGGGCGCTGTTGCTTTGCAGGCCCAGGAGGAATTCGGGCAATTGCTCGGCGATCAACTCTTCCGGATCGGGAGCGGTTTTTTGCAGCGTGCGGATAAAGCGGGTCAACTGCCGCGCGGTCACCTCTTTGTAAGCCTGGAGGACCTCGTCGGCCTTCGCCGCTTCCGGCCGGGGCAGCATTTGCTCCAGTTGGCGGTGGTAATTTTCCCACACCTCCGCGGAGGCGTCGGCAAAGGAGCTTTTCCAGCTTTGCACCACGTCGGCAAGAAGCTGTTGCTCCTCGCGGCTCAATTGATGATAGCGCTGCGGTTGCAGCAATTCCCGCACGCATTCCACGGTTTCCCGGGCATTTCCGGAGAGGAGCAGACCGCTCCAATATCCTAAGTTTTCAAACACCGGGGCCAGGGTTTGAGAAGATTTCTCGGTGATACCGCTTTCCAGCTCTGCGAGAATGGCCCGGGCGCTGCGCTGCGCCACTTCCTGGAAGGCGCTCTCCAGGGTTTCCGCGGATTTCGCTTCCGAGAGCGCCTCGGCGGCGAATAATTGGGAGCGCAGCTCGCGCACCTGGCCGCGAATTTTTTTGAGCGCCGGGGCTTCCTTTTGCGCAATCGCCGCGTCGATGTAGGCCGGCAGCGATTCCAGCAACGATTCCAACAGCGGCCGCTCGCTTTCCGTAAACGGGAGGCCTTCTTCCTGGAGGTGGTTGAACACTTGCAGCAGTTCCCGGGCCGGTTCTTCCACCCCGGGATAAGCGTGAATCTGCCCCAGGTCTTTCAATCCCTTCAATCCCTCGTTCAACTGCGCGGCCAGGCCCGGCTGGTAGGGGGTTTCGATCAGCTGGTCCACCGCCGCCATAATCTCATCCACGTACGCCCGCACTTCGCTGACCACGTAGTCGCGCAGGAATTTCCGGCGCGCCCGGTCTTCTTCGGAAAGGGCGGGCGCGCGGCGGGCATTCTTTTGCTCGATTTCCTCGCTGAGCATTCCCAACTCTTGCGGAACCGGCTCCGGCTGCGCTTCCGGCGTTTCAAGAACGGCTTCTTTTTCCGCTTCTTCAAACAACTCTTCGAAGGGACGCTCTTCGGCTTCTTCCGGCGCTTCCGCCTCTGCCGGGGCGGGATGGAAAAACGCTTCTAACTCCGCGCTATGATTTTTGACGATGCCGCGGAACAGGGTAGCCCATTCCCGGGCATTTTTTTCAAAATGGTCGATGTATTCATTGAGGTCCGTGCTGCTAACATCCTGCGCCACTTCCCGGTGCAGGATCGCAAATTCGGTCACCCGGGGATCGTCGATTTGTTTTTCCAAACGATCGGACATTTCCGGCTCTGCCAGCAACCGGGTGAGGTAGTCCCGGAAGGACTGGCGCAGTTTGGCGGGGAGTTTTTTGGCCCCGGCTTCCATCTCTGCCTGGATGATGTTCCGGCAATATTCCTGGAAAGAGAACTGATCTTCCGGCGTTTCGAGCGCCTCCGCCGCCGTTTCCGCGTCCACCGAGGCTTTCCACTCCTCGCTTTGGAGGAATACGTCGAAAATTTCCAAAAATTCGCCGGCTCGGGCGGGAATGCTGTCGAGTGCGGCTTCCGGTGTAGCGTTCGACAATTGATCGACAATGTCGGAAAAGAACAGGGCCAGGTCGCCGGTGGTCTGAGAGAGGGCCAATTTTTCGATATTTTCCTGGGCCGTCTCCTCCCGGTTCAGGTAATCCACGAATCTATCCAAATAGCGCTGGTCCTCCCGGTTGTATTTTTGGACGCCGTTCTCCCGGATCGTCTCCAGCAACTTGAAGAAATAGAACGTCTCAAAATTGACGGTGCTGCTCGATTTCATGTCCTACCCGTTCGTTTTATTCGCATTCCATTTTACCCAATACGCATTACGGAATACGCAATACGCAATACGCATTACGTATTACGCATTACGTATTCCGTATTCCGTATTCCGTATTCCGTAAGAGCGTTACTATTCGGATCATCGCTCCACTTTCATGCGATGGTTGGTGTTGGCCTCGCTGAGGCGGAACTTGGAGACCGCGGTATTCAGCATTCGCGACAGGGTTTCCATTTGCTCCGCCAGTTTTCGGGATTCCCGCGCTCCCCCGGCGGTTTCCTGGGCGATGGAGGCGGTCCTCTTCATGGCTTCGGCAATTTCCGAACTGGCTTTAGCTTGTTGTTGGAAGGTTCCGGAAATTTCCGTGATGGAATTGGAAGAATCCTGCACCCGGGCGATGATCTCCTTCAGCGCCGCCCCGGCTTCATCCACGTAATGGGTTCCCTTCTCCACCTCTTCGGTGCCTTGCTCCATCGCCGTAACAGTTTCGCCGGTGCCGGCCTGGATGGTGGCGATCAAGCCGGAAATATCTTTTGCCGCCTGGCTGGCGCGTTCCGCCAACATGCGCACTTCATCCGCCACCACCGCAAACCCCCGCCCGGCTTCCCCGGCCCGCGCCGCCTCGATGGTGGCGTTGAGGGCCAGCAGATTGGTACGGTTGGCGATGTCGCTGATTACCTCGATGATCTCGCCGATCTCTTCGGAGCTTTCGCCCAGCGCACGCACCCGCCGGGCGGTTTCCTGCACCCGCTCCCGAATCCGGTGCATCCCTTCGATGGATTTTTTGACCACTTCCCGGCCTTCCCGGGCGACCTGGGCGGCGCGGCGGGCGGATTCCGCCGCCTGGGAGGTGCGATCATTGGCATA
>WYBG01000312.1 GCA_011526015.1 Deltaproteobacteria bacterium
GCTGCTCCGCCTCCAAAATCGCTTCCACGGATTCGTGTTTGGCCATCTCGATGAATCCGCAGGTGTTCAGAATGAGCACGTCGGCCTCTTCCGGGGAGGAGACCAGCTCCGCCCGGCGCGCCGCCAACTGCCCCATCAATATTTCCGAATCATAAGTATTTTTGGAGCACCCCAGGGTGGTGACGTGGATACGCTTGCGGTGATTTTTGCTAATTGTATTCATCATGTAAATATTAAGTAGAGTGGGCTGTAACAATATCACTTTGAGCAACACGAGTGTATTTTTCGGATTTCTCCTTTGGAACTAATTCTAAAATCACTTTATGATCTAAGATGTTTGCAATTTCGACCATTTTCTGGATGGTTAAATTCGGATTCCCTTTCAACAGTTTTGTCACATAAGCCGGGCTGCAATTCAGTTTTTCCGCTAAAAATTTATTAATATGTCTTATTCCCTTCTTATTTAAAATCTTAATTACCTGCTCGGTAAAATCCAAATTCACACTGTAGGTAAGATATTCAAAATCTTCTTCCAGAGCCTCTAATTCTGTTTTCATCCATTCTTTCGTCTTCATAGAAATCACCGTATGATTTTTAGTTTATTTGTTTCGTACAAACCGATAATTTCTTTAGCAATTCTCTCTGCACGTTCAATGGGAGGCTTATACAATTTCGACGTTTTAGGCTTTTTAAAATAACCTGTGATGACTATCTCAATAGGCGTCAATACAGGTAATTTGAAGGATAACACTCGAACATTGTTGGTTTTGAATTCGTGAATTAAGCCTGATAAAGATTTATATTTCGTTTCATCGAAAATTACTCCATGTTGGCAAATTCTGTTGAACATACTTAATAACTGTTTGTAGTCAACAGGATACTTATTCTTCAAATCCTTCAAAAACAGTTCATCTTCTGTTTTCTCTTTATAAACAAAAAGTGTTGCAGCATCTCCATTCAGTAACTCTTCAATGACCGGCATAAATTTAACCTATAGGTAAATAGAGGGCAACCTTAATATTTATCATATTTTGGAGATGTGCCGGAATACATGTTACAAGGGAGGCAAAATCACCGGGAAGATCGAATATGAAGAATTTCCCGGCTCAATTTCCCTCGAACAGCCCCTCCGCGTAAAGCTGCGGATCAAAGGGCTGCAAATCGTCCATGGCCTCCCCTACCCCCACGTAGCGCACCGGGATTTTCAATTCATGGGCAATGCCGATGATCGCCCCGCCCTTGGCGGTTCCGTCTAACTTGGTCAGCACGATGCCGTTTACCCCCGCGGAGTCGATAAACTGGCGCGCCTGGTTCAGGGCGTTCTGACCGGTGGTGGCGTCCAACACCAGCAGGCTCAGGTGGGGGGCCTGCGGGACAACTTTTTGGATGACCCGGCGGATTTTCTTCAATTCTTCCATCAAATTCACTTTGGTGTGCAGCCTCCCCGCGGTATCGATAATGATTACCTCCGCCCCGCGCGAGCGGGCGGCTTGCAAGGCGTCGAATACCACGGCTGCGGGATCGGAACCGGACTGGTGCTTGACCAACTCCACCTGCACCCGGTCGGCCCATTCCTGTAACTGCTCGATGGCCGCAGCCCGGAAGGTATCCCCCGCGGCCAGCAGCACTTTTTTACCCTGCTGCTGGAAACGATTGGCCAGTTTAGCAATCGAAGTGGTTTTTCCGGTGCCGTTCACCCCCACGATCAAAATGATGTAAGGGTTGGCAGGGAGGTGGGTCTCCCGGAAATCGTCGCGGGGGAAAGCGTTGGCCACCTCTTCTTTCAGAATTCGGAAAAGGTCTTCGGAATCCTCATACCTCTCCCGCTTCACCCGCTTTTTCACTTCTTCAATGATATGGCGGGTGGCTTCTACCCCGACGTCCCCGGAGATCAGGATTTCTTCGATCTCTTCCAGCAGATCCTCGTCTATTTTCTTTTTCGCCTTGATTGCGTAAGAAACCCGGTCAAAGACCTGGGATTTGGTTTTGGAAATTCCCTTTTTAAGCTTATCGAATAGCGAAGCCATGTTCCTTCCTGTGGTTAAGCGCATTTAAGTTTCAAAACGACTCATCCGGCATCCAGTATCCGGAAAATCTCAGAGCGTGTTTGAAAAATCTCTTGCAACCGTTTACTACTACTAAAAAATGGACCGCGGATGACACGGATTTTCGCGGACAAATTCAAGAATATTGCTAAAAAATCTGTGCGAATCCGCGTCATCCGTGTTATCCGTGTGCCATTTGAATGATTTTGGGGCACTGAATTGAATTTTCAAACACCCTCTCACCTCCGGCTCAGCCGGCGCAACCGTTCCAGGGAAGAGGAAAAGAGATATTTTCCTGACAAACTTCCCAACAAATTGCTGGCCATCACCACGGCCACGGACACGACGAAGAGCGAAAACGGAATCAAATAAGTTTCTTTGAACAGCCAGAGAATCAAAACGCTCAATTCCCCCCGGGGAAAAGCGCCTAAAGAAAGCGCCAGGGGATACTCCCTTTTGCGCAGCGAGATCAAAGCGATCAACAGGGAAACGCTCGCCAGCGCCGCCAGAATGATCCCGAATGCGTACCAAAAGTCCAGGGAATATTCCCGGGGGGCAACCAGGTTCCGGCCGATCTCCACAAAGGGGAAGATGTACAAAAATGAGACGTTGGAGAAGAATTTTTGTTGAACCTCGAAATGCACGGCCCCGGCAAAGGATTTAAAGAGCAAACCCGCCCAGATACCCAGGATCAGAACCGAAAGGCCGCTGTGAAAACCGAAGTACAGAAAGAGAAAGAAAAACCCCAACTTCAACAGAACGGTATATTCGCCGAGGAGCTTTTGAAAAACCCCAAAAAACTTTTCCGTTTTACGGGGCGAGAGCGCCGGCAGGATGAAAAACGCCAGGGCAACCCAGCGCGGTAAATCTCCCTTGAGGCCGGATGGATTGTAACCGCGAAACTGGAGATATAAACTGACCAGGGCGAAGAGCGCCAGCGTTACGATATCCAATATCACCGCCAGTTGCACCAGGTCTTTCAGCGGTTTTTTGAGTGAGAGGGTAATGGGGAATTTCGCCGACAGCACCGCGCCAATGTGAATGCTCAGGAAGGCGATCACCCAGAAAACGGTGGTCCAGGCATTCTGCTCAAACAACAGAAAATAACCCGTTCCCCCGGGGATCAATACGATCAGGATCATTACCAGGAAGGCCTGGTTGAGAGCGTTGTCGCCGCCGGCCTGGAAGAATTTGGGATCGAAATTGAATCCGATCTGCACCAGGAATAAGAGCAATCCTATCTGGGTAAGAAAAATGATGAAGGTATTGAAGGTTTTATCGCTAACCGCGGCGAAGCGAAAGATTTGGCTTTTATAGCGCAGCGCCTCTGCTTCCCCCACCCTGGCGGCGAGGGTGTCCAGAAAAACTCCTTCGCCGACGTAAACCCGGGTTTTGATGCCGGCCAGGTTGGCCAGCACCGTGTCGGAAACTTCCGCCGCCCGGAGGTTGTCCAGGGTGTGGTCGGTGATACGGTAGCCGGTTTGATAGGGCTGGGCGTTTTGCGGGCCGAAAAGCGCCGCCCAGCCGGCCACCGCTGCGGCAAATAATACCCCGGTGAGGATATGGGCGATGAAGTCCGATATCTTTAAGCGCCGGGAAAGGTAGATCAACACGCTGTTGATGCAATACACGCACCCCAGGTAGAGAAATATCTGGCTAAAGATTACGCTCATCGCATTCATGGCGGTAGAAAATTTGCTCCGTCAATCGGTATCGAAAATTCACCGTGTCAGTTAAGGCAACCCGAAAAAAGCCCCGCGGGAAAACGATGCGACAAAGGATGAGGTGTGCTGAAGGAGTACGGCATCCCGCCCGGGCGCAAGAGCAATTACCGGGCGATTCGCAGAAGAAACAAGATTTTGGGGGAGAAGCAGTATCCACCCCTTTTTTAGCGGTACCCGATCGCCGGCGAACTTCCAGGGAAAAAACCGAACACCTTAGTCGCCTTTAAAACTGGGATATTCAATCCCAAACCGTTTTTGATAATACATCCGGGTAATAAAGTACGCCAGCGTAATCATCCCGAAAAACGGTGGGAATTTAACACATATCCCTATTGAAAAAAAGAAAATCCCCATTTTAACGCCGATAATGATCGCCGGAACGGTTTCCCGCACCAGGGCGCGGATGAAAAAAGGCCCCGCGGCCAGGATCACCAGGAAGAGAAACCCTTCCCCCTGGAGCGCGGAAACCGCCAGCGCCAGGATGAACGCAACCCCGCTGAGCCGCAGGGTATTCCGGAAACCGTAGCGCACCGGCAGGGTGATCTTCTTCGCCGCGGCATCTCCGGCCATATCCGGCAGGGTGGTGAGCAGGTAAAGCCCGGTATTATACAACAGGTACGGCAGGGAGCTTGCCAACATCCGGCTGTTGAAGGGCGCGACCAGCAGCCAGCCCACCACAAATACCAGCCAACCCATGGCCATATTAGCCCACAACCCGCCCAGGGGATAATTTTTCAAATTGAAGGGCGGGAAATTATAGACGTAGCCGGCGATGAGGATACCGCTGATCACCACGGCGACAATTTCCCATCCCAGCGGAACCGAGAGCAGCAAACTGACCCCGATCAGGAGAACGCTTTGGATATACCCGCACCGAACCGGCACGAACCCGTCGCCTAAGAGGAAAAGTTTGCAGTTGCGGCGGTCGGAGTCGATGTCCTTCAACTGGTTGAGAACCGCTCCCCCGCCCATGGCGCAGCCCAGGGCGATCATTGCCAAAACAAGAGAGGCGTCCCAAAATACCGGTTTAATCGCTTCGGGAACCGGGAAACCGCTCTGGCTCTCGCCGGTGGCGCAGAAATACCCGGCGATAAGGGTGGTCCAACCCGGGAAAAGCAGAATCGGGCGGGTAAGGTAAACGTAATCCAAAAACTTGAGGAGATAGCTCATACCTTAAAATCGAAAGCGGAGGGCAATCCCTGCCGAAAAACCTCCCGGCCCGGGCGGCAGCGCCGAGATATCCATGGCCTCGTCGAAACCGAACAGGCTTGCATCCACGTAGGCATCGACCATGGTCAACAGGTACGCAAGCCCCCAGTACCAGGTATAAAGATTGCGTTTATCGCGAAAATTTTGCTGCCCGGTATCCTGCCATTGCTCGTGGTAATCGAATATCCTCCATAGCAGCGCCCCGTTAAGGGCCAGCGCCAGCGCTCCTTTCAGGTATTTTTCGTTATATACCTGCCCCCAGCCGGGCAGAATCGCAGAACGCAGCACCGCCCCCCAGGGAGATTTGACGGGCTGGTCGGAGAGCAACCGCAGGGTGTCGATGGCGCTCTTTTGAGCAGCGGTCAGGGATGAATCGGCGATTTCCCCGGCCGGGGATTCAACCGCAACGCCGCAAAAAAGCGCGATAAGCAAAGAGATGATCGCAAAACGATTCTTCACAAAGCTATGCACCGGGTTATGGCCAATTATGGATGACTTTTAACGCCTGCGGCAGCAGGGAAATCTCCAGCCGGGTGATGCCGCCGCCTAATAGTTCACCATCGGCATGAACCGGAAAACCTTCAGAAGATTCCACCAACAACTGGTTGACGCGCAGAAACTCCACCTGGGGAAGCTGCACGTGCTTGCCGCTGAGGGCTTTGGGCAGGTGCCGCAGCACTTCTCCCAGGCTCAGCGCGCGAAAAATACATACGTCGAGGGCGCCGTCGTCGATTTTTGCGCCGGGGGTAAGGCGGAAACCGCCGCCTAAGTACTCCCCGTTTCCCACGTTGATCATAAAAACTTCCCGGTTTTCCCGCCTGCCGTTCAACTCCATGCTCACGGCGCGATTGCGCAAGCGGCGCAGGGTTTTGAAAACCGCATAGAGATATAGCGCAAACCCGCGCAGCCCCTTGACTTTCTGAAGCTCGATGACCACTTCGGCATCGAATCCCAGCCCCAATCCGTTGATGAAATAGCGGTCGTTGGCTTTCCCCAGGTCCATGGTGAGGGTTTTCCCGCCCCGGATCACTTCCAGCGCGGCGGCGTAGCCGCGGGGCAGGTTGAGCATTTTGACAAAATCGTTGCCGCTGCCCACGGGAACGATCCCCAGGGTGCAATTGCCCCCCACCAGGCCGTTGGCGATTTCGTGAATGGTGCCGTCGCCGCCCACGGCGATGACTACCGAGTTTTCCCGTTTCAATTCCCCGGCGATCTGTTGTGCGTGGCCGGGAGCGGCGGTCAGGTGCGCCTGCACCGTTCCCGGCAGGGATTCTGCGGCGTTGAGCAGACGCGGCTGAAGCTTCTTTACCAGCCCCCGCCCGGCGGCGGGATTGAGGATGAGGTGATAGTTCATAACAATCACTATTTTAATGCGGGCGACTTGAACAATCAAACCAAAAAAATGATAATGAAAAAAACGATTTTCCCCGTAATCAAAGCAACAGCCGGATCAGGTTGGCGATCTTTCGCGTCATACCGCCGGGCGGCGGCAATAACCGGTCCAGTTCTTCCTGAGTATCAACCCACTCACAAAGCCCCCCTAACAAAACGAAGTCCATCATTCCGCTCAACGTTAGCCAGCCGCATACGGTGATTTGCACCTCCCCGTCCATCACCATGCTGCGGTAATCCATGTTGGTCGAGCCGATAGTGAAGTAGGCAAAGGCGCGTTGAGCTTCCTCCGGGGAGAACTCCTTCTCCAGCGCTCTTACCAGGTTAAATACTGCATTCTCGAGCGCTTCCGGGGTTTCTTGAGCAGACAGGCGTTCCTCGGGAGGCCCGGTCTGGCGGGCAAGATAGATAAAATACTCCCGCATCAGGGGACCCATTTCAGGCTGCGACATCACCGTGTTCCAGGCCGGGGCGGTAATAAAGAAATTGGCTTTCAAATGCAGCTTGGGGGTTTCGAGAGAGTCTGCCGCAACAAAATAAGCGCTGCGGTAATTGGCATCCTGAAGGATCTGCTCGATGCTGTTCGTAACCGCCGAGAGCGCCGGGTTGTCGGGATAGATTTCCCGCAGCCAGGACTCTTTCAATTCCCTGGCCTGGCGAATTCTGCCGGCAAGATCGCCCACCCCCACTTTCGGCGCGTACAAGCCGGTTTTGAGCAGTCCCCCCTGCGCCTTGATCTCCGGCGCCATCTCGTTCTGAAAAAACACCAGCGCGCTGAGCATCCCGTGAATCCGGGCTAAAGTGGGACCGGCCGCACTGGGCGCGGCAGGCAGCGAGGGCGCCATGATCAGCACCTTGCAGCCCCGGAGGGCGCTTCCGCTCAACAGTGAGGCGTAAACATAGCTCATCCAGAGTGAGTCCGGTATCTTTAACAACGTTCCCGGGGGCAGCAGGCTGTATAGAATTGCCTTCTCGAGGTTAATTTTTTTGGGCGCAAAGCCGGTTTCGTTGTGCAGTTGGAGCACCGTTCCCCGGTGTGCCTTTATCATTGAATCCATCGCGTCAACCATTGCCTCCACCTTTTCCTGGTAATCCGCCGCTTTGGGTCTGGCCCGCAGCGGAAAGGGAATCTCTTCCGGGCGGAATCCCTGGAACTCCAGGAGCTGACGGGCGGCGTCTTTTACCGCCAGGGCGGCAGGACCCTGGATCAGCATGGCGCGGTCTTCCCAATTTCTCCCCACGTAGTGTTCCCCGATCCCCATCCCGGTAAACAAAGCCATACCGCGGTAGGGATCATCCTCGGTGATGTCATAGAAGGCAATTTTACGGTGATCGCGCATCACATTATCGGGAACGGGGATAATGCCTGCCACATGGAGGCTGGTGAAGGAGTGATCCACCGGATTGGTAATGCTGATATGCACCTGAATCCGTTTCTTCAGCCATTTGTCGCCGTACTGGCGGCGCTCCGACTGCAACAGCTTTGATTCCGCCACCGCCTGCCGCAGTTCTTCCTGTGCTCTGGCAAATTCCTGCTCCCACGCTTCGTATCCTTTGGGCAGGCTGAGCTTATAATCCAGCGGATCCAGCAGCAACCGGAACCACAGGCGGGTGTCGTTGGCGTCAAAGTAGTTTTGATCTAAGAAAATAAAGTAATCCGGTATTTTTCCGGTCCGGTCGTACTCCCGGATACGGCGGGTCATTGCCTTCATATACACATCCACGGTCTGCTTGAAGGCGATTTCATCCGGCTTACCGGCATTATTCACTCCGCGATAGTCGTGTATCCATAGAACGTGATAATCTTCCGCTGAGTAAACGGATCGGCCAAAATCGACCTGGAATTTCTCGTTCATAGAATACCAGGTGCGGTTACCATTAGTGAATTTAGACTGCGTACCCCGTTCGATGATGTCGTTGATTTCTGCCTGGGTGTCGTGTTCTTCCGCCCGCAGCCCCAGTTGCAGCGGCAGCCATACAAAGCGGGAATCATTCCAGCGTTTTTCCTGCAGCACCCGCACTTCCTCAACAATATCCACCAGGCTCTGAAAGACGAAAAATATCCGGTTGAAACGTTCCCCGGGAATGTTCTTCTGCGCCAGCAGCCAGCGGGAGAACTCCGCGTGGCCGGAAGCAGCGAACTGGTCGAGGCGGTCATGCGCTTTGCGCTGGCCGAGCAGCCGGTTGTAGGGCAGCAAAACGTCGTCCAGCAGGATCCGGCGGGCGGCAGCAGCGATTTGGCGCCCTTCCGCCGAACTCTCACCGGGCGGCAGGTCCTGGCCGGCAAGGGCGATTGAAAAGGCGCGTTCCAACTCATCGTGGAAGACCCGCACCTCTTCGGGAAGGGTATGGCCGTTGGGGAAGTGTGTACCGGTGGCAGCGATATGCCGGCGCAGTTCTGCAATCTCCTCACCATAGGCCTTTGCGGGTTTCGCGCCTCCATGGTCCAGCAGGGGCATTACCAGTTTCGCGATCCGGGGAGCGCCTTTTTTCATATTCGCCAGCGCCCCGTCAAAAGCGGAAGACCGCGCGGTCAGTTGCAGCCGCTCGATCGGGGGTTTCTCCAATTCCACCGCATCGCGCTGGGGACGAGTCTCCCCGATATTTCGCCCCCACAACGGCACGTTGACGCCCACTGCAAAAGTGTTGTCCTTCCCGGTAAGCCACTCAAAACGCACTTCCGAACCGCGGCCAAAAATACCGCTGCGGCGGAAAGGAATTTCCAGCCGGAACAAGAAAGAAAATTTGTCATCTGGGATGTTGTAATCAGCGCCGCCGGTCAGGTGCAGGGTAGGGATTGAGAACAGCGCCCGCCCGCCGCCATCCGCCGCCTGGCTGCCGCGAAAGCCCCCGTACCCTTCCAGTCCTAACGCCGCTACCCCGGCGACCGGCGGCAGAAGGTCTTTCATTACCCCCAAATGGAAAAGAACCCGCAGTTCATCGGCTTTTTCGCCAGGCCGGTACCAGCCGAAAGTCGCCCCGGCATGACCTTTGTAAACCGGGGGCATGTTTAACTGGAAGATTCTCCCGCCCTTTTCGGGAGGACGGTCGGTCTGGGCTAAAAACGGGGCTGAAAAAAACAAAATTAAAAGGATACTTAGAGCGAAAATAAGGGAATATTTGCGTCGCATACTTTCTCCAGCTTCAATTTTATTTGCACAATCACATTCTCATAATATCGAATGGCTTTTTATGGGGAGAATTATTGAGTCTGAATGAATTACTGATTTGCCATTTTAACCAGCGGGGGTTGCCAGGTTCCATTCCTGAGTTCTTCCCTCGGAAGATAACATCTAAAAGCCATTGCAAATAATCCCGCCGGGGCAGGTAATCAATCTGATTAGAAGTTTTTGTTGAATCCAAACTGATATAGCGGCCCTTTGCTTTCGAAGGTGGTCTTTTGGGTTGGAAACTCAGCCAGAAAAATCAAATTGAATCCGCCCCCAGTGCTTTGCCAATAATCGGGGAGATGATCAGATCAAAATTTTCATTTGTAAAATCATAAATAGGCCGGGGCTCGAGTACAAAGAAATAGCCGGTGGCCAAAAACTTGGCAAGGAATGAGCGAACAGTTAGAACACTGAGATCGGGATAAACCGGGTCTTTCATTAAATCAAA
>WYBG01000037.1 GCA_011526015.1 Deltaproteobacteria bacterium
GGAGAATGAGATGCCTGCATGCGTCACGAAGTGACTCCTCCGGAGAATCTCCTTATTCTTATTTAAAAAGTGCAGTTTGACATGCGCCCCTCTCTCATGTCGCTATTACTAACATTTCGTAGTCATCATTTGATAATTTATCGGAACGGCTGAAAGCGCCGAGTTTCGCTCCAAAGATTTCGATAGTCTTAAAATTCAGTGTTTTAAGCAGCCAGGTTATTTCGCAGGGCACGTAATATCTCTCATTGCATTCCAGTGCTTTCTTATTTCCCAGGTCATCTTCAACGTAGGTAATGCTGTGATCGCGAAAGGTCATTAAATCGAAGGTGTTGTTACCGTATTTTGCGTTTCCTTCCTTTGTCTGTGAATCGAGAAATTCTTTCACGGAATGAAACAGGGGAAACAGGCCGTTCAGGGTCGTAAAAATCAATTTCCCATTGGGCTTCAGGGATTTAGCGGCGTTTTGGAGAATCTGAAAATTCATCTCGTCAGTTTCCATCAACGGGAATGCGCCTTCGCAGAGCATGATGGCCAGATCGAATTCGTGAAAAAAAGGAAGGTTTCTCGCGTCCTGTTTTTGAAAGACAATTGGCAGATTTTGCCCGGATGCTTTTTCTCTTGCCCGCTGCAAAAGCGATTCGGAAAGATCGATCCCGACAACAGTATATCCTCTCCGGGCTAATTCAATCGAATGCCTGCCGGTGCCGCATCCGATATCCAAAATTTTTGTTTTTTTGTTATACCCGATCTCTTTTTCGATGAAATCACACTCTCCGCCGGTTCCTTGAGTGAAACTTTCGTTGTCATATTTCATTCCGTAGTTTTCGAACAACTCTTCATACCACTGTTTCATATTGTTTTGTCCTCCTGCTGAAGGGGTGCAGCGGCTGTTCCAAAAGAAGTTAGAAAGGGGGGAGGGAAGTTGTCAAGGGGGGAGATTTTTACATCCCTGCGATTCCTTTGGTAATTTGCATTAGACGTTACTATTCAGCCACCAGGACACAAAGGCGCTAAGTTTTCACAAAATTATGTCAAAAAACCTTAGATATTATGGGTGCAGGTTCCATTTTACGTAATTTTCCAGCGAACACATATCACCCCTTTCGGCAAGCTCAAGACAGGCCTGACGGGGTTAAATTGGCAAAAAAACAATTGAGTTTTGCACTCAATAACCGCGTAGCGGTGAAATGTTTATAGTATGATGGCAGCCGATAGTCAGAAAACCACGTAGTGGTGGCATGTTAAAATAATTCAATAAGACCATATTTACGTACAATCGAACCTGCACCCGTTAAATAACCAGGCTATTTCGTCAACGAGGGCTGCGACGCAGAGCGTCGCCCTCATTACGCGCCGATCCCGGCATTCGAAGCTGTTGCAGATTCAAAAATAAACCGCTAATTACGTGAATATAATTCGTGAAAATTCGCGTAATTCGCGGTTAAAAGACGAATCTGTAACAGCCTCAGGGCCGGGATCGGCGCGAGCAGCCGCCGGTTTACTGGGGATTTTGCCCCGCGGTTTCGCCGGGATCGGCGGGGGCTTTGGCTGCGGGCCATTTGCTCTCGAAAAGGGCGCGTTTGACCGGGTCGTTTTCGAACACCAGGCGGCCCACCCGGTTGATGCGGTTTACGGCATCGTAGATAACCTGGAATTTCTGGTAGCGCTCCTGAGTGGCGGATCTTTTGGCATCTTTTTTCAGCTCCTGGGCCTGGTCGGTCTGGCGCAGGCTTTCCAGCAGGGCGCTTCCCTCGGCTAAAATTTCCGGGGTTTGCCCCACCGCGGCCAATTCGGTTTGATGCTGGGTGGCGAGGCTGATCAGAATCTCCATCACCGGCATCATTTTGCTCTCGCTGCCGGCGGCGGCGTTGAATTGTTTGGACGGAAAGGCATTAGCCTGGGAGGAGGCGTTGCCAAAAGTTAGTTGCAGGCGAGTGCGCAGCTTGCGGCCCCATTGGAAGCAGGTATCCAGGGCGCTCTCTTTTTCCCGGGTAAAACCGCGCAGGTCGATGCGGTTGGCGGTTTCATCCGGCAGGGCCTCGGCGACCTGGATGTTGCTCTCGAACTCATCGAGCAGTTGGGTGGTGATACCGAAATCCGCCAGGCCGGCCTGATGGGCGCGGGCGTTTTCCAGGGTGGTTTTGGCGACCGATAAAATGGTCTCTTCGGAGAATCGGGGTTTGTTCATGATTCCCTCCTGAATCTTTTATGTTGAGTGAATGATTTTTAGTTAATTGATGGGTATAGAATATAGCGGAATTCAAAAATGTTTTTTATCGAGATCACGTGATTGAAAAAGAAAAATTTGAGCGGAGCAACCCGCCGGGTATCCGAATGTTTGGCGCTGTGGCGTTCATCCTGGCACATTTGCCTCGCCCTGCCCGCCGCCGCGGTCCGTCAGGATGCCATATTCGAGTTCCCGTGCAGCTATCCGAGCGCCGGGAGGCTAACAGCGGCGCCGGAAAACGGGGCGGCACGGTTTCAGAAATGAGCAGTACCTTCTTCGGGATGGATGGGACGGTTGGAAAAGCGAGGTGCATGCTCTTCGGGACGAATAGCACAGTTGCAAAAGTGAGGGGTACACTCTTCGGGACGAATGGCACAGTTGCAAAAGTGAGGAGCGCACTCTTCGGAAGGGATGGTACAGTTGTAAAAATGAGCGGTACGCACCTGGGGAGGGATGGTACAGTTTTCGAAATTATGAGCGCCGTGTTCGGGACGGGCGGTACGGTTTTAGAAATGGAGGGCAGGGCGCTAAAGAGTTGGGCATCGTGTCAAGAGCAAGTATATTCCCAACTCTATTATTGCAAAAAATTGTCGAATTTTTTATTATTAAGATGTACCGAATATCGATACGCTAACTCCTTTGGAGAATTACTTCAATGAATAATCGCTTTTTTGAAAAACCGATCCTGAATTCACCTTATGAATACCCGAAACATCACTGGGAGTTGGATAAAGATGGTCAGCCGACCCAACAGATTATCGAGAGCCGCCGTCGCGCCGAGTTCATCACCCCGATTCCCAAGCCCCGGAAACGAAAAGGCTCCGTTAATCAGACGCAGCTAATTTTTGATGAAGGCAAAGGGCTATCCACCGCCGTTCAGCAGTACGATCCCACCCCGGTTATCAACGAACTTCGCCGCCATGTGGATAGCTGGCGAGCGTTGCCAAATCCCCAGGACTGGAAAGTAACCCCGGAAACCGCCCGGTTGCTGCAGCATTGGCGGCATCATCGGTTTAGCAGCATCCGCCCCTTTTTCTGCCAGATCGAAGCCGTGGAAACCGCTATCTGGCTTAGCGAAGTAGCCCCGCAAATTGGCAAGGCGGGGAAAATTTTCCTTGATCACCTGGAAAATGTAAACTACGAAGCCAACCCGGAACTCTCCCGGCTGGCCTTAAAATTGGCCACCGGGGCCGGTAAAACCACGGTTATGGCGATGCTGATTGCCTGGCAGACCATCAATGCGGTGCGCCGCCCGGGCAGCAAAAGATTCACCCGGGGTTTTTTAGTGGTTACGCCCGGTATTACTATTCGAGACCGGCTGCAAGTTCTGAAGCCCAATGATCCGTACAGTTATTATGCCAGCCGGGAATTGGTGCCCAATGATCTCCTGGCCGATCTGGAGCGGGCAAAAATCGTCATTACGAATTATCATGCCTTTAAGCTCCGCGAGCGGATGGAACTCTCCAAAGGCGGGCGTTCGTTTTTACAGGGGCGCGGCCCCGCTTTAAATACCCTGGAAACCGAGGGACAAATGTTGCAACGGGTAATGCCGGAATTGATGGGGATGAAAAATATTCTGGCGCTGAACGATGAAGGCCACCATTGTTACCGTGAAAAACCCGGCGAAGAGGATACCGAAGACCTGAAGGGAGATGAAAAGAAAGAAGCGGAAAAGAACAACGAAGCCGCGCGTCTCTGGATCAGTGGATTAGAAATCGTCAACCGTAAAATCGGTCTCAGCCGGGTGATAGACCTTTCGGCCACGCCGTTTTTTCTGCGCGGCTCCGGTTATGCCGAAGGCACCTTGTTTCCCTGGACAATGAATGACTTCTCCTTAATGGATGCCATCGAGTGCGGCATTGTAAAGCTGCCCCGGGTGCCGGTGGCGGATAATATCCCCGGCGACGAGATGCCCAAGTTTCGCAATTTGTGGGAACACATCCGCA
>WYBG01000313.1 GCA_011526015.1 Deltaproteobacteria bacterium
CATACACTCTTCCATCGGTTATTTGACGCCGGTGGAATTTGAAGAACAGTGGATTAATGAAAACCAGAATGGTATATTTTCAACTAAGAATGACAAAATTTGTGTCCAAATTTAGCCGACCACTACATTATCTTTGGTAACGACCAGATGTCGCGAGGATTGGCGCACAACTGCGCCTTGTTCGGTGATGTAAACGGTGGACATGGTTTGTCCTTGATAGATGGCGCCGGGCGGGGGAGTGTAATGCGTAATGCGTGAAGCGTGGGGCGAAAGAGCGTCAACGACGACGCTCTCCGCCATACGCTTCATACTCTACGGTTTACACTCTACACTCTCTTCAATATAATTCTCCGCCGTACCATTTCGCAATGGCTGGCGAAGGAAGATGTCAAAGAACGCAGCGACATTTAAATCGCCATTTTTGCCAATTCCGGCAGAATGGTTGTTTCCCAAACCCATTGCGCTTCCGCTTCGCTATGAACCCCTTGTAATTTTACTTTTACCTGGCAGCAGGCGCTTCCATTCTTATAGCGCACCTCCAGGGTTTTGCCTCCGTGGGACATCTCCCGCGCCGGAAGGGGTTCGTTCACCTCCCGGAAACTGACCGGGCCGCCTTCGATTTTTTCGACGTACTCGCCGGCGGCAATGGTTTTCCAGGCCGACTCTCCATGTTGTTTGGAAATCCCCTTAAGTTTTGCGGCGGGACTGGTGGAGGAGGGATACGGCGGCGGCTTCACGGGAGTGATTTCGGGTTCCGGCGGCGTCAGCCTGCTTTCTGTATGGGCCCCTTTGGACCGTTGGAAATCCAGGCCGGTGTTGAAGTAACCGTAGCCGGCGGCGGTTTTGGCGCCAATGCCCCATTCGCCGAGGGCGGTTTGCAGCCATTTCTTCACCATGGGGATAAGGTCTTTTTCTTCCCGCCCGTGGAGCGCGGCCAGACGTTCTTTTTCTTCTCCGTCCCTGCCCGGCGCCTGCGGCCAGGCGTCTGCCGCAAACGGGAAGATGAACCGCACCCCCGGGCGCACCGCCAAAAAGGTTACCGGGATGGGCTGCTGGTCGTCGGAAGGAGGGTAGGTGGAATTCTCTTTGTAATACTCGCTGTAATGGCAATTCACGATGTCGGTTTGCAGCAATTCCGCCTGGTTGGGTTCCGGAACCGCATCATAGAAGCGCAGCATTCCCCCGGTGTGCTCGTCGAGAAGTTTTTTGATCTGTTCCTGCGGCACTTTCCAGGAATCCGGTTTGCGCTTTTCGAGGGTTTCCAACAGATCCTTCAGGAGCGGGCGCGGGCAATCCGGCCCAAAGGAATTTTCCCCTTTTTCGGGCTTGCCCTGTTCCAGGTGGATGGAGCCGAAGAACGCTTTGACCAGGCGCAACTGCTGCAGCATCTCCCCCAGCCATGCCGGAGGGCCGGCGGGAGGGGATTGGGAAAGTTGTTTCAGCCCTTCGGCAATGGGCTGCCCGGGCTTGTCCGGAAAATCGACTTCCCGGGCCATTATCTCCATTTCCGCTAAGTGGTGCAGCACCCCTTTTACCGCCGCCCCGGGAATGCAGGGGAAACCGTAGAGATGGTGCAGGGTGAGGCCGGCTTCCAGGGCTGGGTTGCCGCCCCAGCCGATGATGAGTCGCCAGAGGGTAGAATAGCGTACCGTGGTTTCCACCCCTAAAGCGGTTAGTGCGGCCAGGTAGCGTTGGTGCCAGCCGGAATAGGTGCGTTGAAAGGATGCCTGCACCGATTTGGCGATGTTTTGCAGGTATTCCAGCCGGGAATCGGTACGCTTGAAGCCCTTGAAATCATCGTCCCAGGGCTGCCATTTGTGGAAGAGTAGTGAGGGCGAGGCCTGGCCGGATTGGAAATCGGGCGGCGAAGTTTTATGGGTGCGGGTGTAAACGGTTGCCATGGGTTCCTCCTTATTGATCGCAAAGCGCTTCCGCGGCGCGTTTCAGCCAGCCGCTGAAGGCGATGGCTTCCGCGGTGAGCCGCATGAGTTTTTCGTTGTCAAAGCCGGTCGTTGCGGTCCACTCCCCGGTAAAGATGCTCTCGATGGTTTTGCCGCTGCCGGCGAGGTTGAACGGCGGGCTTTGGAAATGTTCCAGGATTGCTTTCAAAGCAACCTCAGAGGCTTTATGGTTGGGTTTATCCTTAAGGGAGAGGTGAAACGCCCAGGTTGCCAGCAATCCGTTAGTCTGAAACATGGCCGGGAGGTTGCGGGTAAGTTTCAGGTAATCCTTGCGATGGTCTTTGCCGGCGGCCTCCCGGGCTTTTTCATAGGCGCGCTTCGCGCGGATTTGCTCTAAGTTGGTCATGGTTTTTCTCCTTGCCAGTTTTTAATTGGCAATTGCCAATTGTCAATTGCCAATTAGCAATTAATTTCCTACCCATCTCAGCTCGGTCACCCCCAGCCCGGTGGATTCTTTGCCGCCCAAGTGTAGGTAGGCGGCGGCGTTTTTTCCCAACAGGCTTTGTTTGAATTCTGTTAAAACGTCTTTTTTTGCCAATAGCGTCACCCCGTTTTTACCGGCGTCTTTGCGCTGGTCGGCGGCGCCGATCATTCCGTAGAGGATGGTTTCCGGGGGCAGGCTCTCCACGGAGAACAGCGCGCCTTCTTTAACGGTTTTGGCGGAGGTGAGGGTGTTGTGCTGCACTAACATGGTGGCGTAGTTGACGAAGTGGTAGAAATTGCGGTCGGAGACCAGCACGGCGCGGTTTTTCAAATCCGGGGCGACGGTTTCGGCGAATTCGGCCAGCTTTCCGGCGAGGGTATCTTTCCCCGCGGCGTGCTCCAGGCGGAATTCTTCCAGGTGGATAGCGCCCAGGGCCGGCCCGAGGTACTGTTTATGGAATTCATCCCCGGCGAGGCTGCCCATATCGCCGTCGGTAAGGCCGGAACCAGTTTTAATGCCAAAAGCGGCGGCGTCGCGGTTGAAGCGTTGCAGCGCCAGCGGGCAGGTAATCCAGAGGAAGACCTGTTTGTCGGCGCGCACCGGGTAGAAGAGCAGCCGGGCGTCGTGGACGGCCAGGCAGCCGGCGTAGAGGTCTTCTTCGGCGGTATCCCCGCTTTCCGGCCCGAAGAGGGTCAGAATAAGATCGTTGAATTTTTCTCGCTCTTCAGGGTTGGTGAATGCATCCCTTTTCTTTTCAAAATCGTTCCGCAGGCTGCCGCGAATGCCGGAGCCGGGGATAAAGGGGTAACCGGTGGCGCGCTCGCGGATCACCGGCAGGTCCACCACCCCGACGGCCTGGCCGCAGCCGACGTGCAGCGGGGTAATGACGCGGTAGAAGATGAGGGCGTGTTGGTAGTTCATGGGGGACTCCTGGTAATGTTGTCTATGTTTCACGGTAAATTGTCTGTTATTTTTGAATTATGGCAGAGCGATAGGCTGCCACTTCGAATTGCGTAAAAACTCATTCACGGCTTTCCAACCCGGGAATGGCAATTTTTTGCCTCGTTCATCCTTTCCGATCTCCACCCCGGGTTTTCCGAAAAAGTCTGCTTTTAAGAATAAGGACACGGCATAAAGATTCTGATTGGGCGCTTCAAAAACTTTGAGGAAAAGAGGAGACCCCCGCCGGTCAATCTTCTCCAACTTCCCGGGATTTGAGGGTTTGCTATAATAGCCGAAGTATTCAATATCCCAATTATTTCTTCGCGACTGGGGATGATAGGGCATCCCAAACGCGAGACGCAAAGGGACATCCAGGATGTCATGAGGATTAGCGCTGTCCCTGAATTCCCAGTTATGGTCATCCAGAGCGATTGGCGGGCTGGTATGAGGATTCTGGATATTGTAAAGGCGAACTTGTCGAAATCGCTGGTAAAACTCATTCAAGACTTCCGAATAACTGCGGAAGGCGGATTTGGAGATTCTGATTTCGGTTTTTTCATAAAACGCAGAAAAGGAGGGTTGATGTTTGATTGCGGAAGGCTTGGGAGAGTTTTTCCAAATGCTTTCTAAAGCTTCCTTGAACCATTTCGTAATCGAATCTCCCTTTTGAAATGGTAACATAAAGTCACCCAAAACGGCCAGTGCGCCCCAGCCCCGGCGAGATCGTGAGCCAATTCCCCCGAACAAATGCAGCAAGCATAAGCACTTTTTCAATTCCTCAAGTTGCGGATCATTTCCAATTGCCCGAAAATGAAATACTTTATTCGGCGGAATGGCATCCCGGTGCGCATTGGTGTTGTGGGATGTTCCGCCCACGCCGGGAACATGGTTCATTGGACCATACCCCATATAAACTTCAGGATAACTGCCAGTCACAATTTGTGGGTTCCATTGATCCATGCCGGTAGGGATAATTTTTACTCCTTGACCGGAGGTAGTGTCGCCAAAAACGCTGCCTTCCTCGGTCTTTAATTTTGAAATGGGCATGTGGCCATTTTTCGCCCGAAACCAAAACCGTAAGATTCCCCGCAGCGAGGGAATGCGCAAACCGTCACCTTCAGGGCCAATACGGCGATATTTGATTTTTTTGGGTCGGTTTTGATGAACAATTTGAACGTCGTCTTCCATCGACCCGGCCACAAACGCCGGGGAAATAACCTTGAGTGAAAAATCTAATGTGGCCATAAAGACCTCCATCGGGTTAATTATTAATTGCTAATTGCTAATTGCCAATTGCCAATTGCCAATTGGTAATTGCCAATTACAAGGGTTCGGTTACCGGCTTATCTTCCCAGACCAGTTGCAGCGCCACGCCGATGGCTAAGGCAATGGCGGCAAGCAGCAGATGATAAGCCTGGAAAACCAGCGGCAGATGGTAATAATGCTCTCCCAGGAATTGCTCGTTAATGAAAATGGGTTTACAGATAAATAATCCCACGGCGCTGTAAGCGGCGGCCATGATCATCAAATGGCACGATCGCGCAAATACCCGGCGCGGGCTTAAACGCGGGTGCACCCGGCGCCGGATCACCAGGATCATGTAACTCCAGACGCTACCCACAATGGCCGCGCTGATTATTGCCTGCCAATCGGGAGCGAGCCGGTTGGTATAGAGCACCGCTACCAGGTTGGAGGCGGAAAACAAAAACAGGTAGCCGAGGCCGGTGAGCGCTGCTAAGCGCGGGATCAGGGATTGGAGATAGTATGTGAGGGAGATCCCGGAAAGCCATTTTCCCAAACCGAGTACAACCGCGAGCCCGAGAGCGGCGATAAGCCAGCTCGAAGCCGGCGGGGAATCCAGGAAAAAAAATACCGCCACGATGCCGATGGAGAGGAGGCTCACCGGCAGGTGGGCGTAACGGCTCCGCGGGGATGGATTCAGGATTCCCCGGGCATCCAGCACATTGAAACGGTTCAGGAACCAGTCGAAGAAATGAAATTCATAGTAGGACCAGGTGGTAAATTGCTTTTCGAACTGTTCCCGGGCTTCGCGGTTTTTTCCGTTCGGGTCGGTAATCGAGCGCAGCAGCGCGGCGGTGTACTCATCGCGGTCTTTGATGCTATGGGAAGCGCCGCTGGTCCGCTGTTCGTGAATCCAGTGCCACCAGGCCCGGGCGCGAGGCTCGTCGCTGATCACCCAGCGCAGCCAGTCATGAAACAGCGGTTTCACGTCCTCATCCTGCGCTTCGAAGCACTTTCCCGCCAGCGCCTCCTCGGCCAACTGCAGAATGGTGTGATTGCTCCGGTTGCCCAGCGCTGTGAACAGATCGCTCCCTTTATATTGATTCCACAGCGATCCGCCGCCCTGTTCAAAAAAATCTCCGCTCATTTGCTTAACGCTCCCCGCTTAATGGATGAGATTGATGGTGGTTTCCGGGTGCGGCCCGATTTTGATGCTGCCTTTTTGAAGAATCAGCACCTGCTCGGAATCCTCATGCTGATAAATGATCCGGTATTGGGGCGAGGTCAGGAAGCCAAACGCGATGAGGCCATAAATCTTGTAGCCCCCGGAAATCACGACGTCGATAACGCCATAGCCTTCTTTAGCGCCGGCCGCTTCCGTCAAAAGCTGCTGAAATTTTTTCAAACCTTCGATCAACTGATGAGGAACGCTGCTGGATAAATGAGGGATCTCCAGGGCATCGACGCGCGCGTTCACCATGGCCTGCAAATAAGCGCAATTGTGTTTCGCGGCGATATGGGCAGGCTGGGTTTCGTTGTTATCGTGAATGAAGTAGATTGCATATTCGTCTAAAAACGACTTCCAATCCTGTCCCGCTTCATTTTTTGCATACCCTAAAATCGTGGCCAGCTCCGCGCTGTAACGCATATTGTAGCGGTTCTGCTTCGGATTGTGTGGGGCTGCCAGCGCGGCCCATTCGGCGGCGTTTGCGGCGGTCAGCTGCCCGGCAAAGAAAGGCTCCAGGGTTTTTCCTTCCCGCTTGCGCTGTTCCGGGGAATAAAGCCCGCCTGCCGCGCGGCTGTCGCCGGGACTGGCCCATTTATTCTTGTATTCCCGGGCCCGGCTCTCTCCCAGCTTCTCCGCAAAACCGGCGTTGCCGGCGTCCCAGCTTGCGGAGGTAAACAGGGAAGTGCCCACGGTTACGATCATCAGTTTTGCCATGGATGCTGCTCCTTTGATCTTTAATCTTCCAGCTCGTATTCGCTGTATTTCCGCAGCCACAGCCAGCGCTGCATCACCTCCCGTTTCCGACTCTCGGCGAGCGTTCCGGAAAACCAGTCCTGGTAATGGGAGAGTATTTCCGCCTCCCCAATGTTGAAGAGGGCGGCCAGCAGCCAGCGATGGGCGCGAATTTCCGGGGTTTTTTGCGTGGAGGCCGGTTTTGCCCGGGCCAGCTCAAATGCCAGGGCTGATTCCAAACCTTCGTTCTGCGCCCGCCAGCCGAAATTCTGAATGGCTGATCGCACTTTTTTCTTCAACGATTTATCCGCGGAGGAAGAAAAAGCGGATATGGCCTGGTAAATCCGGGCCATAGAGTCCGCATCGGATTCCATGGGAGATGCAAGCGCGGTGCTTACGGCTGGCAAAGGCGGCGCGGCCTGCGTACCGTTTTGCGCGGGAACCGCTTCCAAACGGCAGAATCCAAGCCCCTGCCCCTCTGCGGAGCCGAACTGGATCACGCTTTCGAACTCCAATTCTCCGCTCCCCAGCCAGGTGACCAGGGAAAGGAACACGCTCCCTTCCGGAACGGTTTCGACTTTGCGCAGGGTTTGCCCGCGGGCGGTTTTGGTTTTATCCAAAGCGGTGAGGGTGCGGATTTCGGATCGCTGGTCCCACAGGAAGGCGGCGGTATGATCATCTACGATCAGCAGGTTGTCGGTGGAGGAAATCCAGTCGCCGCACCATTGCTGCAGCAGGCTTTGCATCCGGCCGATTTCTTCCTGAAAGTCCTTGATCGAAACAGGAATCAGAGAGAAAGGCAGGTTCAAGGCCACGGCCCGGCGAAGGAAGAGAACGGCAGAACTGTGAGCCGGGCGCGGGTAGAACGCTCCGGCAAGGTTGCCGAGGCCGGCAGCAACGCCGAAAAGCTTTTGCAAGGCCATGAATTTAAAAATGTTGTCAACGGGAAATACCCAGCAGCGTTCCCCGTTGTCGGCCAGGATCGGAAACGCCAGCAAATCGCCGTTGCCGATCACCAGTTGCCCGGGCTGGTTGATGCCTAATTCTTCCTGTTCGTTGACTTCCGGAATGCCAAAAGCTGCTTTCAGGCGATTATCGTCGAGCCGGGAGACCGCTTTCATCACTCCCCGGAGCGAGGAATTGGGGATAAACGGCAGGTTGTTGAACGCATCCACCTGGGTGGGGCGGTCTAAAGTCACCTTCCCCCCGGCGGCCCCGAAATTGCCATTGCCCAGTAATTGAATGCGCAGGAACTGGTGTTCTTGGGTAATTTTCATTTCCATCCTCCTATTAAGATGCGCCCGAACCCGGAATTGCGGAAGCGCCCGGAAAGCGGCTCCAGCCACAGGTCCTCCAGCACTTTTTGGCGGGCGGGTTCGTCTTCGCCGTTCCATTCATAGAAAAAGATCGAGCCGGCGGGAATCAGTTTGCGAATGGGCCGGGGATGCTGGCGTTTATGGTCGCTGTTCCAGCCGCTGACCACCGCTTCTTTTCCCAGGGCGGCGGCAACGGGGTCTCGCTCTTTAAGCCGGGGCCAGTGGTTTTCCCGCACCGCGGGAGTGAGCAAATAGCAAAAGAAGCCCCTGGAGTGCCGGATCTGCTCTTTGACGGCTTCCTTGAGAGACGCCAACGGCCGGGGGGCGGGAATTTTTTGGAAATCGATCAATGCCCGCCCGCGATCTCCGCCCAGGAAGGCGACTTTCCGGCGATTCAACTGTTCCCCGGTCAGCTCGCGCAGGGTTTTGAAAAAGGCGATGATAGAGGCCGAGCGCCATTCGTGCCTCTCCAATTCGATGCCGGAAGCAAAGCGCCGGTATGGGCGGGAGAAGAGCAGGCCCTTTTTGGCGCGGTTTTGGGAATTATCCATGCCCAACCCCAGGCGGATTTCGGAACGGTATAGCTCATCGGGCAGGATATAGCCTGTCCCCTGCGAAAGATGGAGTTCCGTTTCATGGCAGAGTATTTCTTTCAGGGCATCCATTCCGATCAAAATGTCCCGCTCCATGTCTTTGCCGATTTGCGTGTCTTGTGCAACAGAGAGGATGTGGGAGAATTGTTGCAGGGAGCTGGCGGCGGCATTTCCTTCCTGGGGGATAATTTCCAGCGGGTTGCCAACCAGCGAGGTTTTTTTTTCGGGCTTTTCATTCACTTCCTGCAACTTGATATGGCGCGGGCAGGGGAACCAGGGGTTTCCCGCTACATCCGCATAATAATACCCCAATAACTCCGAGCGGTCCGGGGAGCCTTTTTCGATTTCCGGCTCGAAGTCCCCCAGCAGCGGAACGGCGCCCGCCCACTGGCCGCGATCGACGGAAGCATTCAGCCGGGCGGCAAGGTTGGCGCCAATAGCGCCGTAAATGGTGTGCGGCGAGGGGTCCTGGTCGCGGATGAGATGATCTTCCCCGGCGCGGGCCGAGCGGTTGTCGCTAAAGAGAATTGGCTCGATGGGCATCAGGCTCACTTGGTATATGACGCTCATAATATTTCTCCTTCCTCTTTTTGTTCGCTAAGGTACTCGGCTTGATAGGCGCTCTCCCGGCACAGAAAGGCGATGACGTGCAGCTGGTTGGACAGCGGGGCGATTCCCTGGCCGGCGGCGGAATCATCAAACCATTGCCGCCCTAACAGTTGGTCTTCCCAGATTTCTTTTCTGCGGGTTTTCTTCTCCGCGGGCGGGCCGGGAGGGAGTTGCAGTTTGCGCAGGGTAATTCTGCGCACCTCGCTTTCCACGGCTTTTCGAAATAAGGCGTCTCCCCAGCGTTCCGGGAGAGGATTGGGCAGGGAGTGCAAGAAATTCTCCACCTCGAAAGCCCAGCCCATGGACAATTTCCCTTTTTCGCTCAGCCCGGCAATGAGCTGCACGGCATTGGAGACGCGATCCCAGGAAGCTCCCCAGTGGGCGGTCGATGAAAACTCATTGCCGGAAGCGGTTTGGATGGTAATTGTCAGAGCGTTTTTGCCCTCCAGCGCTTTGGAGGTTTCCAGCGCCCGGCGGGCCAAACGGATGGCCCCGCCCAGGGGACGCTGGCGGTCGAAGATGGTCATTCCCATGGAAAGCGTACAGTCGTCGCCGACCACCTCTGCAAACAAATTCCTGATTTCATTCGCGGTTTGCAGGGCGGTTTCAATGGGAGCGAGCAGCAGCCCTTCATCGCCGCCGATATAGAATACCTGGGCGGATTTTCCGGCGTTTTGCTCATCGTATTTTTCGATAATTGCGGCGGAAAATCGGTGCAGCTTTTCGGGCAGCTCCCCGGGCTTTCCGGCAATCTTGAGGCCCATGTTATCACCGTCGAACATGAGCACCGCCAGGTAATTGGAAGGATCTTCTTTTATTTCAAAGCTGCCGGATTTGAGCTTTTTGGCCAGCGCCGATTTAACCTTCTTGATTTCACCAATTTGACTTTCGATTTCTTTTGCAAGCCCTTTCGAGTTTTCCCATTTTTGAAGGCTGCGCTGGTAATACAGGCTTTCCGGGTCATCGAAGCGCATTACCCGCAGGCGCCCCATTTCCCGCTCGAGATCATTTAATAGCGGCGCCAGTTCCGGTTCTTTCTCTATCTTCGAGCGCCACACCCGGCTGGTCACCTCGCTGGTCGATGGAAACCGTTTCCCGGAATCGCCCAAATAGGCGGCAAAGCGCTTGGCCAGGCAAACCAGGCACAATCTCTCTCCCGCTTCAATTCGAATGCCTTCTTTGACCGAAGGATGCTCCTTTACCTGCTTTTGCCACCATTCCCAGGCTTTCTTAAAAGTATCTTCCGGGGCAAATATTTCTCGCCTGCCGCACTGGTCGCACTTGGAAATGGATTTGCCGTTCCAGGGGATGATCGGGCGGGTGCGCTTTACGTCATCATAAAGCTGTCTTATTCTCTCCAAATCCCGGGCTTTATTCTTGTTGTCTGCAACGGCCTGTATTACCCAAATCAATTGAATGGGACATTCGGGAGGGTTGGCAAAAGCCTTCTGAATGCTCTCTCGTTGCTGTTCGCTGCCCGCGATTTGAGGAAAGGGATTGTTATGCTGGAAAGCCTCCTGGAATAATTCCTTCCATGATTTTTGCAGGCATTGCTCCGGCAGCGCCGAGAATACAGATTTCAGTTTCTCGATACTGTCTGCCGCGCAATATCCTGAGGCGCGGTTGGGAATGGAATACTTGACCTGTTTCAATATTTCGGGGAATTTTTTGCCCTTGAAAGGTTCCAGGGCCCCGGGATGAGGGATGATCACTTTAGCTTCCACCTCTTTTTCTAATTTCTCCAGAACTTTACTCATCAGCCAGGAGAGCATAGCCGATCCGGCCCGCAAATCCCGGGAGCGTCGCGCCTCGGCAATGAATTCCTGCACCGGGATCAAGCCGAGAGAAAAAATGTAGTCTGCCATAATTCCTCCGCGTTTAACATGATAGATCGATCTACCGCAAATGTATGTTTTTCATTGTTCAAGTATCCGCCTGGCAACGTTGCCAACCTCCCTTCTTATTATATATTTTCAATTCCCCGCCAAATATTGACAAAAAAAATTATTTTACCCCGGCGCAGCAAACCGCGCGCAGCGTAGCTTCCGGCGAAAAAAAATCTTGACTTTCAAAGAGAGAAACAATATTATGTCTCCGAGCGGTAAGACCACTACAGATTTCCAGGGTGTTCCCTCCCATCGGCTGGCTATAGCCCTGGTGAAACAAATCTGCAGGGCGCGCTCATTTTTTATTTTAAGGGTACTGCCCGGCGTAACGAATCCTTTCCCGAAAAAATTCAAACCATTCGGTATCCTCTCTTTCATATTTGCGAAAAACTCCCCAGGAAAACACATCTGTGGCCTGTAATCCATAGTCTTGATGCGATACCCGATGATAAATATCCAAAGGTATCAGCGGATCCAATCTTCCCTGCAGATGGCTGATGATATAAGAATTAAATTCCTGTATTTGGGGTTTATTCTTGCTCTTGTCGATGATCAACTCTACCCGACCGGGAGGCTCGCCAAAAGGAATTTGCTCCAGAACCAACCTGGCCATGTAGTTGTAGATGCGCGACTTTTCGTCTGCTAACTTCGCAAAGGCCTGGCGTTTATTCATTGTAACACAATATAGCTCAAAAGGAATATTGAGTAGTTGATTGTAAAGATACTCTTTGATCTTAATAGACGTTCTCTCACCCTTAAGCTCCGTATCAATGGTTTTTCGCCTTCTTTTTGAATCCAGTTTTCTTCTAATGGTCTTTTTAACCCCATTAATCAGCGCCCGGTTGTTTTCCACTCCCTTCACCACCAGGATAGTTACCGTGAAAAACCGGGAGGGCTTTTTGTTGACGAAATCAAACCCCAAATCACCGCTTTCATCCAGGTAGAGATACCACATACGCTATGCCTCCATTGCCGGCGACACGCTGTAGCGGCGCAGGGCGTTGCCAAAGGCGCCGCGCAGCAAAGAGCCTTTGAAGGCCGGCAGCCGCGCCGCTTGCAGGGCCGGGAGCTTGAATTTCAAACGCAGGTAGGAAATACTCGGGAGAGGATACTCTAAACCGCCGGTCATGGGGATGTTCCCCTCTGTTTAGGATGAACAATAACCCGGATTCTATCTATATGTAGAAACGCAATCGGTATTCAAGTATCAGAACTGCTGTTCAATAATAAAGAAACCGGTGGGAATAAATCAAGACAATTTTATCTCGGGCAGGTAAGGCGAACACCCCGCAGTTCCGGGGCAAGCTCCCCGACAAACCGGGGTTCGTCGTGCGGCTTGGTACCAGCAGTTTGGCCTCGAACCGTGCGAAAAAAAATTTTCGAGCGGCAAATCGAATCCAGAAATACCACTCATTCCAGTTTCATTCTTCGGGGTTTTCGGATAGGCTCTAAATGTAAGAAAAGCTTTCAATTAACCTATCGCTATAAGGCCCATAAAGCGGGCGCCAAAAATCAAATTGATCAACAACTTCCCCCCGGGGTTTTCGGCGATTTACGATTCCCCGCTTACTTCACCACCTCGATCTTATCCGGTTGGTTCGGCACCATACACAGGAATTCGAACGGTTCTTCGCCGATAGTTTGATACCAGTGCCGGATTCCGGCGGGGATGAATACCACGTCATTTTTCTTCACTTCGTAAACATGATCCCCGATACCCACCCGCGCCCGGCCGTTCAGCACGTATTGTTCGTGTTCCACGGTATTGGTATGGGGCGGCATATTCCCGCCCGGCTCGATCACGAAACGGCGCATGGCAAAATTCGGCCCTTCCCCCGGCCCAATCAACACCTGGCGGGTGGTTTTCGAGCCGGCGGTTACTTCCTCCCGGG
>WYBG01000314.1 GCA_011526015.1 Deltaproteobacteria bacterium
ATCTGGATGTGCACGGTTTTGATACTGACCGACCTGCTCTCAACTTAGCGTCCTCACGTATAATTGAAAACTTTCCCAATATCCCAATCACTTTACCAATGGTTCGGACATTTTTCTTCTGGTTCTTAAATTTTGCGTTTGCTATAGGACTTTGAAAAAATATGAGTTACAAAAGCTAGCCAAAAATATTTGAAATTTATAGAACACGGATAACACAGATGACACGGATTCACACGGGTATTTTTTAATGGCGATTGATCGGTGAAAATCTGTGTCATCCGCGTCATCCGTGTGCTATAAAAAGTTAGGGACAAACTCTCAGATTTCGCGATGAAGAATCTAATGGCTGCACGGTTCAACGCCACGTTATATTCTGGAAGACAAGAGAAACGAAAGTGAGTAAGATATTGCCGGTCTCACGGCCATTCAAAATTGGAAGAATCGAGTAGATTGAAACGGTTTATACGGTCCTGCACTTTATTCGCTTTCCTGTTCTTGTTAACGAGCAGGGAGAGTGTTTTTGCCCAACCGCAACTGCCCGGCCAGCTCTCGCCGCAGGCGCAAATTTCCCTCCTCACCGTCACCCCCGGCCGGGAGCTTTACTCTACCTTCGGCCACAGCGCCATCCGCATCGTCGATCCCCAATACCAGCTCGACCGCATCTACAACTACGGCACCTTTGATTTCGAGGAGCCGGGATTCTATATCAAGTTCACCCGCGGGCTGTTGGATTATGTTCTTTCCGCCTATTCCTACTCCTTCGCGGAATATCAATACACGGAAGAGCGCCGGGGAATCATTCAGCAGACCCTCGCGCTTACCCCGGAGATGAAGCAGGCGCTCTACCGCTTCCTGGAGTGGAACTACCGCCCGGAAAACCGCCGCTACCGCTACGATTTTTTCTTCGACAACTGCGCCACCCGCATCCGCGACGTGTTCGAGAAAACCCTCGGCGAGAACCTGCAATTATATTTGAACCCGGAGCGCCAGCGGAGCTTCCGGCGCTATATCGATCCCTACCTGGTAGGGCATCCCATCACCCATTTCGGGATGGACCTAGGCCTGGGCGCTCGCTCCGACCGCCTCGCCAGCGCCCGGGAGGCCATGTTCCTGCCCGATTATCTCTATGAAAGCTTTGCCGGGGCGACCATCACTATCGAGGGGCAAACCCTGCCCTTCGTCGCCCGCACCGATACCCTGCTGTGGTTCCCGGGCGCGGATAAAATCCCCCCCGCGCTGCCCTGGAGCGACATCATCCTGTGGGGGTTGTTCATCGTCGCCGGCGCCCTGGCTTACCGGGCGGTTCGTTCCCGCAAGCACTCCTCGCCCCCAAATGCCTGGTTCGATGCAATTCTCTTCGGAATGGCCGGCCTGGCCGGGGCAATGATCCTGTTCCTCTGGTTCGCCACCGACCACAAGGTGACCCCGGACAACTGGAATTTGCTGTGGGCCTGGCCGCTGCACCTGGTGGCGGCGGCGCTGCTCATTTCCCGCCGGAAACGCCGCTGGCCGGGGTGGTATTTTGCCCTGTACGCGCTGCTGATGGTGATAGTGCTGGCGGGATGGCCCTTCTGGCCGCAGGAATTTCACCCCGCCGCCCTTCCCCTGGTAATGGCCCTGGCAGTGCGCAGCGGCTGGCGGGGGTATTCGATGCTTACCAAATTTTGAAGCTGTCATTCGCTTCGCGTCATTGGCTTCGCTGTCATTAGCGCTTCGCGCGTCATTTTGCTTCCCCGAAGGGGCTCCTTTGGAGCGCGTCATTACGCTTCGCTGCCATTTGCCCGGCTGTTCGAGAGTTGGGGTATGGGCAAGCAAACCAGCCTGGCCCTGGCCGGGTTGATCATTGCCGCGCTTGTGTTTGGCGCGTACTCACTATACCAATAGCTCCTGTCTATCTTATTACAAAGTTTTTGCAAGGCCGGCAGTATTAGAATTAGTGAGTTGTAAAAAAATCTCCCGATTACTAAATTGATTGCAGAAAAATTCCCTGAATTGGAGATATCAAATGGCAGAAAACCGGAAAAATACTTTTAAACTTTTAAGCGATGAGCCTATTCTCGAAAGCGATCGCACAGACCAGCTTGAATTCGAGCACACCGCCAAAGTCCTGGCCCGCGCGGCGCTGCAGACCGGCAGCCCCATCACCATTGGAATCTTTGGCAATTGGGGATCCGGCAAAACTTCTCTTATGCGCTTGATGCGGCAAGTTGTCGAAAACGAAGGCCAGGGCGAGGACGCCGCTGTTGCGGTCTGGTTCAACGCCTGGCAATATGAGCGCGAGGAGCACCTGATCGTTCCCCTCATTGCGACGATTGCCCGCGACATCAAAAAAAGACAGGAGCAATGGGATAAGATTTCTATCAGCGATGAGGTTGACGACGCTGTTCGTAAGGCTGCTCGCAAGGCAAACAACATTATGAAAGCCGGCGGTAAAAAGGTTCACGATGCGCTCCGCTCCGTTCTTTATGGCGTTTCAATGAAGGGCAAGTTAGGAGTGCCCCTCTTAGGAGAACTGGAGATCAGCGCTTCCATGAAGGACATGATTGAACGCTACGAGGCCGTAACCCAGGACACCTTGATGGCGCGCAGTCTTTATTTTGACGCATTCGACCAATTGCGCGAGTTGTCCCATGACAAGACGATCAAGAAACCGCAGATTGTGGTTTTCATCGACGACCTTGACCGCTGCTTTCCCGAACAGGCGGTGCGCCTGCTGGAAAGCGTAAAACTGGTCCTGCATCAACCCAATTTCGCTTTTGTACTGGGTATCTATCCCCAAATTATCGAAGAATTCATCCGGAACAAATATGCTGCGCAATATTCAATGGCGGCAGTGGGGGCGGCTTCCGGCGGCGATGACGAATTTCGCCGCCGCATGGATAGATACCTCGACTACTTTAACGACTACCTGGGGAAAATAATACAGGTCCGCCACGATGTCCCGGAACGCCGCCCCGGGCAGATGCAGAAATATATACATCACCTGCTGGAGGATGCCGGGGTGATCGACGAGTTTCTGGTTGAAGGGATTTCCGAAAAAGATCTGCTGGAGTTGATCGCCGAAGTGGGCAAACGCAGTCCCCGGGAAATCGTCCGGAAAATTAACGGCCTTATCATCAAATGGCGAATCGCAAAAAGTGAAAAAGCGGAGGGCGAAACTTATGATCTGCTGGCCGGCCTGATCAATGAAACCGTGTCGGACCGGGTTTCTAAAGGTAAGCATGAATACGAACAGTTCCTCTATAGCCTGGAGTGGTCAACCGGCGAAGAAGGCTCGCCAACCTATGGCCAAAGCCTGGCCGGGGGCCTGGAGAGTACCCAAAGCGTTGGCTATCACACGGAAAAAATCAACCTGCTAAAAAAGAATTTGAAAGCCGACAGTTCCCCCACCATGAGCAGCCTGATCGAAATTCTAAATAAAGACGAACATCTGTGCAACGTGTTGAACTCCCCGCCGGGCCGCCGCTGGCTTTCGGAGAAAAAGTATCGCGAAGAGATGCGCGAAACTTATAAAGAAAAGGAATACCGCGAGGAGGCGCTTGAAACCGCCGCCGAAGAAAAGAAAGCGCCCTCGCGGCCTCGACGAGATGTCGATGTTCAACCTTCCAGAGATATGGAGCAGATTCTCCCGGGCTTGCGGATGATCGATGTTCCCGGCGGGAATTTCCAAATGGGCAGCGAGGACGGGCGCGAGAACGAGAAGCCGGTTCACCCGGTGACGCTGCACAGCTTTAAGATCAGCGCGACGCCGGTAACCCAGGCGCAATACGAAGCGGTGATGGGGGTGAATCCTTCTGCTTTCAAAGGAAAGGAGCACCGGGATGCGGCGGATCGGCCGGTGGAAAATGTGAGTTGGAACGATGCAATGGTGTTCTGCGAGCGGCTTACCAATCTGGCAAAGGGAAAGTTCCGGGCCACTTTGCCCACCGAGGCGCAATGGGAGTACGCCGCCCGCGGGGGAAATAACAGCAAAGGCTATGCGTTTAGCGGCAGCGATAACCTGGATGAAGTGGGCTGGCATGATGAAAATTCGGAAGGCAAAACACATCCCGTCGCCGCGAAAAAGCCCAATGAATTAGGTCTGTATGATATGAGCGGCAACGTCTGGGAGTGGTGCCAGGATTGGTACGGCGAAAAATACTACGCTGAATGCAAAAAGAAAGGAGTTGTCGAAAATCCTGCCGGGCCGCAAAGCGGTTCG
>WYBG01000315.1 GCA_011526015.1 Deltaproteobacteria bacterium
CCATGTCCTCGCTCCTGGTTTGTGAAAATTGGCGGGCGGAAATCTACCAATTTTCAAAGTCAGGTGCTAACCCAATCGCCACAAAGATTTGAGGCAATATAAATGCGTCTTAAGTGAACGGTATTGATTCTAAAAACTATGGAGAGTTTTTTGAAAAATTGGCTTCTGATAAGACAGAAATTGTTCTTGTAAAAGAATCACTTGACAAATTTGACTTAAAATATTTTGAGATTGTTAATTACAAGAATAATGAGGTGAAAATACAATTTTTTCCTATCAACATAAAAAACAAAGATATAAAATATTATTCTTTTGCGAAATTCGCTGCATACTTTAGTTGGTATGAAAAAGTATTCGCATTGCTCTTATATATTTTTTTGATTGTATTATTTACAAGAGGATTATGGGAAACTTTCAGAAAAGCGGGACGAAACAGCAATCTTTCCATAATTCCGATTATTCGGTTCATAGAAATTGGCAAAATATTGGAATTGCCAAAATGGCAAATATTTATATTATGTATTCCACTTATAAGAATGGTTTTGTCCTATCATATATCTATTAAAACCTGTAAAGCCTATGGACTAAAAGGTAATTTGCTTAAAGGTGTTGGAATAATTTTTCCTGGAATATTATGGACCTATATTGGATTGAATTATAATGTCAAATATTTGGGATGAAAGGTTCTTATGGGAAACGAATCTCAACTACCCGTTGATGAAATTGTCGGCTTTCTCAATTCCTATCATAATGAAACTCTAATCAAATTAAAAACCAAGTACCCGGAATACAGTGAAATATTTGAAATTGGCATTAGAGCTGGAGAAGAAATACGCGACAAGAATGAACTTGAAGTAAGAACTGAGCTTTGCATAGAAGGATTAAAGGCAATTGTTCTATCGTGCGAAGAATACATCCCAAAAATTAGGAAAAAAATCAGAACAAGTAATAGACTTTCCTTCACTGCTCAAATTATAATCCTAATAAGTAGCGGCTCAATAATTCTTTTACTAAAAGAAAACTATGGAAAGTTAATGGGGTATATTGGGGCTTCATTGGCTTTGATCGGTTCAATCATATCTTTGATAGCTCAAAACAGGTTAAGCAATCTCAGGCCAAATTCAGATGATTTAGTTAAGACTTTGGAAAAACTGGTTTCAAACAAATTAGAGGCACAAAGAATTCTGCAAGAATTAAAAATTTCCATAAAGTTTCAAAATTCTTTTGAAACTATTAAATCATTTATAATTGCAGGCAATGACCTTTCGTTTAAGACACAGAAGCTCTTGGATTTAATCTGAAACAGAATTGATTCATCTTTATAAAATTTGATCTTGAAAATTGGAGAAAATCTTATGAAGGCACTTACGAGATTCGAATTAGGAGACGGAACCATAATTTATGTAGAAGATGATTCAATTCAAGGACTAACTAATGTAACTCCGGTAGTACGGGGAGGTGAAATTCCACCTAAGATTAAACAGAAGTTTGAAGGTGAAATAGAAAAGGTAAAACCGGTTTCCGAAAAATTGATTTCAGAATTAAGTGGGTTAAGCAAAAAACCTTCTGAAATCGAGGTAGAATTCGGCTTCAAATTGAGTGGGAGTGTAGGATTTGTAATTACTTCTGGAGAAGCAGAAGCAAATTTTAAGGTAAAATTGGTATGGAAACAAAAATAGTAACCCCTTTAATCTTGCATTATTAAAATTGGAGAAATCCATGTAAAATCATCCCGATTTATAGTAGCCAGTTTGCGTCTTGCATCTAGTAATGCAAGTTCGGGCAGCCCATGTTTTGCCAATGATTTATAAAATTCTACTGCAAGGGTTTTTGCGCCTTCATCAGAGACATTCCAGCGGAAACCTAATATTGCTGGAATTCCTGTGTGTGTCAAGAGGCTATCTGCAAGTCCTAAGGAGTTATCATTAAGTAACTTAGAGATCTCCCCTGTTTCCATTCCTCTGCAACAACTTAAATAAACGAAGCGAGTTTCAGAATCTTGAAGAAGCATTTGAAGTTGATCAGCTGCCATTGGTTTGATTTCACCTGCACAATTAGGTTTTTCCCAGAAAAAGATAGAGCTTTTTTCTGGAGATTCTACGTCAAAAGAGCCATGTCCTGCATAATGAATTACATGATACTCTTTACATTTTTCTAACTCCTCACAAACCACATCATATGTTGCTTCATTAGTTCGAATCGATTTAATAAAGACAGGAATTTGTTTCTCTTCAAACAGTTCCCTTAAAGAATCGTTTAAGATGTTAATCTCTTCATCAACCAAAGGCATATTGCCTATATCCGAAGCAATGAGAAGTATTTTAAACTCAGTATGAGAAGCCCAGATCTCATTGTTAAAAAATTCAGGTGTTATAGTTTTTTTCTTTTTTTCAGTATGACTAATCAATCTTGTTAATGGATGTCTTAGAACAAGATAATCTTTTTTGTTAAAAAGAAATTCAATTGGTACTTTCAAAAAGTGAATATTTGATACAAATTGAAGATGTAATTCACGTGGATGTTCTAGTTTGCCATACGTCTCATGATATTTGTCATAGACTTCTTTATGTTCATCAAAAATTTTCCTATATAAATCTTCTCCTACTTTAGATGATATGTACCGCCAAAAGTTTTGTCTATTCTCGTCATCTTTGAAATTTTGAGAAAACGCCGTTTTTGCCTCGCTGTTAAGTATGTCGACCTCAATATCCAATACATTTTTGGTATAGGACTGATAAGTCTTCGCACCACGTAGATTAATATAAATTGAACGTTGCGATTCACATGAAAGAGAGAGTGTGTAACCTATCTTAGATTTTCTAAATGGAGGCAATTCCTCTAATAATTTATTTACTTTTGCTTCAAGAACTGTTTTACCGTATGGCTTAGGCAAATAATCATCTGCCCCTATAGTTAAGCCTTTTGTAACATCTTGATCACTACGCTTATGCGTAAGCATCAATATCTTTATATGTTTGGTCTCAGGGGATGATTTTAAATGTTTACATACTTCATACCCGTCCATTTTAGGCATTACGATATCGAGTATAATCAATTCTGGATTATATTTTTTTACTTTTTCTATTGCTTCAATTCCATCATGGGCAATCACGACCTCATGCCCAAGACTTTTTAATTGATCTTCAAGAAAAATTACTATTCTTGGATCGTCTTCCGCAATCAATATATTAGCTTTTCTCATTACAATCCTCTCTGCTTTAAAGGTAAAGTAAAGATAAACGTACTTCCTGAGTAGAGTTTACTCTTCTCGACCGCAATTTTACCACCATGCATTTCAATATACTTTTTTACAATATACAAGCCAACACCTGTACCCTGAACTTTAAATTCAGGATGAGAGACAACTTGATACCGCTCGAATATCTTTTCATATTGATTTTCGGGGATTCCTCTTCCTGTATCTTCTACTCTAACTACAACCTCGCCTTGTTCAACACTAACTAATAATATTACAGACCCTTTGGGAGCCTCAATGTATTTGATAGCGTTGTAGATCAATTCTGAAACAACAAATTTAATTTTTTCTTCATCTAATAAAATCTCATAATTAGTATTATCTTTAGTATTCAATTTTAACTCGATTCCCTTCGATTCGGCCCAAAATGTAAACTTTTCGATTACCTTAAGAATTATTGATGATATGTTTACGAATTCGGGATTAAAGGATTCATTGTTTTTTTGTAATTGAAAATGATATCTGTATTTTTCAATCAAATCTACAGCTTCATTAACACTCGAAAAAGCTAATTCTACTTTGGAGCGCTGATCTTTCGTAATTTTTCCATATTTTCCATCTAATAGCATCTCTAAACAACTTTTGATCGGGGTGAGAGGGTTACTTAATTCATGATAGGCAGTCGAGAAAAGATCTGTTTTCTCTTGGTCAGATGCTTTCAGCTGTTCATATGCCTTTTCCAAATCTGATGCTCGCATTTCGAGATTTTGATTTATATTTGCATTTTCTAATGCAATAGCTGCATAAGAAGCTAAGTTTTCGAGCCATCTTCGAGCACGCTCTTTGTATGCATTTTTCTCCATGCTCTGAACAGTTAGCTCGCCTATAAATTTGTCTTTTACAATGAGAGGTAGGTATATCAGTGATAAAGGAGTACCACTTACCCCCTTCTCATCTTCAATAGGTGCTTTTTCAAAGCGATCATCATTTAGCAAATCATTACTAATAATAATATCCTTCTCTACATAACATTTCACAGCAGCGCGATTTTTATCCTCTTCGGAGTTTAATGATATAGGATTTGCTTTTGACCTTGTATGATTTTCAATGTAGAGGTCATATAGCAACAACCCTCTTTCCTCATCTAAACTAATAATTGCAAATGTATATGCATCGACTGCTTTATTAACTTCTTCATAAATTTTCTCTAAAGTTTGATCAATTGACAGTGTAGAGGTCAATTTTCGGCCAATTTCACTTAAAGTTTCTAAATCTTTATTTCGTGCTTCTGCCTGTTCCTCTTTGATTTTGTGGAGGTGAATTTTTTTTCTGGCAGAAGATCTGTATAGGGCAAAGATTAAAGAAAAAATCAAACCCAGAGATATAATTAAGGTAGGCAAGAAGTATTTTTCCGAAATTGGAGAGTCTTTAATTTTTATTTTAAATGACTTTTCCGTTGAGGAGCTTACATCTACTCTAACGTTAAATGTGTATTCTCCGGGTGGTAAACTAGAATATTCCCTAAAATTACTCGTACTCTTAACGAAACCAGTATCCACCCCTTCAAGTTTAGACTCATAAAGATGTTTTCCTTGACGTGCAAAATCAGATGTAGTAAAACTAATTTTGAATGAAGTCTGTGTATATGGTAATTCTATACCCTTCTCAGAAATAGGTCTTTTGGTTGGGACCGTATCACTGCCATAAGATTCAAAGTCAGTTATGATCACTTGAGGAGGGTTAGTATCTTGTTTTATAGTTATACTATCGGGATGAAAAACGTTGAACCCATTAATTCCTCCAAAAAACATCCACCCCTCATTATTCTTAAGATACGCACCTCCATTAAATTCATCCCCCTGGACTCCATCTTCGATAGAAAAGTTAGTAAAAGCTTCTTGATCACAATCAAATTTTGAGATGCCTCTGTTCGTACTTAACCATAAATTGTCACGAGCATCGATTAATATTCCATAAATCAAATTATCTAGTAAGCCTTTTTTCTGATCATACACCTTCGCTGAATCTTTATCAATTTCATATTTTATTAGTCCGTTTTCTGTTCCTAACCACAAACCGTGTTTATTCTGATTTATTGCATAAACATTTTCAGTTTTATTAATAACAGTATCTTGTTTTACTGTTTTATTCTCCCCATCACCAACACATTTCCACAACCCTTTTCCCATAGTTCCGATCCATAAAGTCGCGTTAAATGAATCATCATATAAGGCATAGATAGAGATCGTGTCTAATTCTTGAACTCTATTCGGATAAGATTCAATATCTTTAACCTCCTCATTAAATTTGTAGCGGAAAAGTCCGCTATCATTCGTTGCAATCCAAAGTGTATTGTCCCGATCCTTTAAAATTTTCAAAATTCTTAACTGTAATGGAAATACTTTGGAAGGTTCTATCTTTTTCTCTTTTATATCAAAAATATACAGGCCGTCTCCCTCTGTTCCCAAGAAAATTACATCCTTCTCTTTATATATGGACCTAATTGTTAGTGCGAAAGGATTACGATTTTGGAAATATGATTTATTGTTTTTGAATTCTGCCTTACAAAAATCATCAGAAAAATTAGCTTCTACCAAACCATAGCTACTTGTACCAATCCAAATCGTGCCTGATTTATCATTTGGTTCTTGAAAGAAAGACCAAATAAAATTATTCTGTATGTTGAAATCATTAGCAGTATCTAATGCGATATTACCGCAAGGTTTATAGTAATAGTGATAGAATTTTTCCTCATGGAGCCTGTTTACCCCCCCACCCAAAGTTCCAATCCATAATCCACCATATTCATCTTGATAAATTGAGCGAATTCTGTCGTTACTGATAGATTTATAATTACAGGGATCATAAACGTAATTAATAACCGTATCAATTTTTTTCTTATTAGGTGACTCAAAGATTAATTTATTAAGCCCGCCCTCCTCAGTTCCAATCCACAATATTTTTGGAGACAACCTATCCTCTAAAATGCATCTGATGAATTTACCAAATTGATTGGGACGCTCTGCCTTTATTTTGGTGGCATAATCTACACTCTCAAAATTAATTTTAGAGATATCGACACTTTGATCTAAAGTTACTTTTGATCTCCAAAGGCCATGTCTCTCAGTTCCTATCCATAATACTTCTGAGTTATCTCTATATATCGTTCTTATACTGCATGTATCAAATTCACTAAAGTGGATAAAAACTTTTTCTTCAGACTTACTTTGATTCTTTTTTCCCAATAGATTTAATCCTTTTCCAGTCCCAATCCACAGGTTTCCTTTCCTATCCTTTTCAATAGAATAAACATTGTTATGACTTAATGCTTGTAGTTCATCAGTCTTCTTAATTTTTTTTCCATCATTTTTATAAGGATGAAACTCAGACTTCCTTTTATCGAATCTATTTAGTCCGCCACCTTCGGTTCCAATCCAAAGAATATTCTTTGTGGTAGACGTATCTTGGAAGATAACTGTAACCCGATTATGGCTTATACTTTGTTTCGAAGTACCTTTCTTGAAAGACTTGAATTCTTCTTTATATTTATCAAATCTAATTAAACCTCCCGCATTAGTACCAATCCACAAAAGACTTGAATCACCTTTGTCTTTTTCTTCGTGTAAACAGAGAATGAATTTATTTAAACTATCTCCAAACTGCTTATTATAAACAATGAAATCCTTACCATTATATTTATTTAAGCCATTTTGGGTACCAAACCACATGAGTTTATCCCTATCCTGAAGAATACAATTCACAGCATTAATGGATAAACCATCCTTCGTTGTTAAATGTTGAAACTGAACCTCTTTTTCCTCCTGACCGGCATATAGAGCTACCCCCCAAATGAATACTAAAGAAAATAGAATAATGGTTGTAAGTAGTTGGAAGGACAATGTTGATTGAATAAGAATTAAATTAGACCTTAAAGATAAAAAATCTTTCGTCTCCATCATGCCTCCTCATGGCAGATATATTCATTCAGGTTTTTGAGCACTAAAAGTATTTCATCGATTCCATCATTCCCTGTTCAAATCATTTTCCCCCTCCTCCACCGCATGAACTACAATCCCCGTATCCATAACAACGTAGCCCATTCCATTCAGCAGTTTCTCCATGGCCACAGGATCATCGAGCGCCTGAAGGAGAATAAGTTTGACAGTCTGGGGGCTTTCAGCGCCGAATTGCGGTAATATTGATTTTGCCAGCCGCCAATAGGATTTTTCAAGCTGAGTGCGAATGAGCAGCTTAAATTCAGGGCTCATAAACTTTACTGCGTGCGTGAACGGAGGCTTAATTAGAACCCATTTTAACTTTTCACCCACTCTCGCAAAAAAGTCAACTTGTCCGCCGACAAATCCTGCCCGTGCCAGCATGCCCGATAGAGATTTACTGCCACCCAATTCCGGCGCCAGGGGAGTGGCAAAAACTCCTTTGGCGCCTTTAAGTATTTTCATAGAGGTTTTTGAAGTGGCCTCGATACTTTTTGCTGCTGCCCTGTGCGTATAATGCCAGAGCGGCGTGCTTTGACCCGCAGCACGCTTGATGATTGTGCCGGCAGTTTTGAGAGCGCCGGCGACATCCCTTCCTTGCACTACTTTGGCAGGCGTTACCAACGCTACCTCAATCTGGCCTGCTAATTGGCCGGTCATTTCAGCAAATTTTTCCGGCTCTTCACTTGCCGCTCTCCAATATTCTTCAACCAGCTTCTTCATTCCCTTCTTCGTCTGGTCAAAATTTACCACTAACGTATACATCCCTTTCGCCGTTTCGATGGGATGAAGCACCATGTCCAGCATTCCCTTGCCAGCCTCCAGAGCTCCTTTAACAACCCCTCTTAAATACCCAAACGACTGTTTCATAATCCCAACTTCTTTCAGACTTTCCCACAAAAGTTCGCTATTGCGGATTTCGAGTTCGCCGGCTTCTTCTTTATCAGAATAGTGCTTCTCAACCACCCGCCGCACCGCCTGAGTCCCCACCAGTTGCTGCATCTCAAAGATCGGATGCGCCTCCTGCGCACTCAACGCAGTTGAACCCGCGGGGTGAAGAACACTTTTGTTCTTATCCGCCTGCTTTATTCTGATCGCTTCAAAAAAAGGCATCAATTCCCTCGATTCCTCTTCATTTCGCTTTGCCGGTTTTCTCCCCTTTGGGATTATTCTCCTCCCCCTCCTTCCCCAACTCCTCCTCCAACACCTGAATCGCCCCGCTGATGCGCAGCAGGGTGCTGCGCAGGTTGGCTTCCTGGGCTTCCAATTCCGCTAACCGCTTCTGGCCGGCTTCGAATTCGGCTTTAAGCTCAGCGAGTCGTTTTTTTAGCTGTTCCTGCATATTGTTCTCCACACTTTCACTTTACCAGCCATAACTCTACTTTATCCGAAATGTCTTTAATTTTAATCCAACTGGGAGCGACAGGTTGACCTTTGCGCAGCGGTAATTGGCCCAGCAATCCCACGCAATTCCATTCCCCCCGTTTTTCCCGGGGAATGTATTTTTGGGTCTCATCATAATCGGGATTCAATTTCGGGCGAAGTTTCTTTTCGAATTTTCCGGTTCCTGCCATTACCGGGTTTCCTTCTTCATCCAAAACATCAATTTCTTCAGTTACTTTCTTTTTACCTTTTTCATCTTTTTTAATCACCTTTTCTTTTTTCGGAGCCATGATCTCCTCTTTGTATTCTTCCATAATCACCTGGCCAAATTCATCTCGAAGATATTTTTTGGGCCACTCTTTATAACAATTCCCTACGATAGAGGGGTTCGCAGATATAATACCGATGGGAACATCTCCTTTCATTGCAGATCTGATTTTCCCCCTTTCTGTTAACTTTACAGATGTTCCAATGGGAATCTCAGAGGCGTTATCGGATTCGAAATACTCAGCATAGTCAGTATTCGTCGTATACCACCCTACCGAACTATAACAGCGGCCTCGAACATCTAATCGGTCATCTTCAGGATCAATCACAAATGGTCCAATACCAACATGACCGCCTATATAGTTATATCCCCCCCCTATTCTCATTAAAGTTGCATACCCAAGCCGAGGAACGGGATATCCTATGTGAAATATCCCTAATAATCCTACATTTAATTTTAGTTCCTTGGTAGAAACTCTGGAAAACCACATTTGATTAGCATTTGGAGCGGATGTACTTATCGCCAAACTGCCATTTACATCTAAGGTTCCCTGGGGATCAGCCGTGCCAATCCCAACCTTCCCCTTCACAATCAAATCATTTTTACCGGGATTGGCATAATTATAATTGTCGGACACTAAAATTCCACCTGCTTGTAATCCCCAGGCAGAGGTTTCACCGGTTGCGTTTATAAGTTTAAGATAGTGGTTGTGTTCTACGTTATCGGAAGCGCCATATAAAACTACACTTCCTCCTTGTTTGTCAAGCACAACATCTCCGGCAACGTGTAATTTTTTAGCAGGGCTTGTCGTTCCGATACCAATATTCCCGGTAGCATTCGAGATAAATAACCTGTCTGTCCCGGAAGTTCGCAAATGGAGATTGGTCGTTCCCTCTCCATCGAACACGGCGCCGCCCGTTCCCACCCAGAATTGAGCGCTTTTACTTCCATCCGCATTTTCAATTCGTAATCCACGCTGGGAGCTGGATGCAGTTTCTTTTATTACCAGGCGATAGTTGCCGGTAGTAATCGTACCGATGCCGACATTGCCGGTCCCCCTGATCACCAGGGAGGGTTCTACAATGCCATCATTACCCGTATTCACAAATACGATGCCGCCATCCGGATCGGGGTCGTTACCATCTGTTTTCTCTATAATAAGGGCATCCAGGCTGGAGCCAAAAAAATGGTTCTCCTGTCTTATCCTGAAACCATCCGAATTCGGGGTTCCGGATTCATTTGTTCGATGGAAAAGTAATGTTACTGGGGATCCGGAATTTGATAATTTTATAGCTCCCTGGACATCCAGGGAGCCTTCCAACCTTGCCAGCCGGTTTTCCTCCAGTCTCAAATATGCCCATTCGCCCTCCGGAAATTTTGGATCCCCGATAGTCAGGCTGCCGGCAGCGCCGGAAATCCGGCGGTGGTTGGGCGGCTCGCCCTCTCCAACCGGCTCCTGAACGATCCCGCCGGCAATTTGAACCACCCCCAGGATCAACTGACTGCCGGGGTCCGCCGGGGGATTCTCCAGAATTTCGATTTCCCATTTCTCGGTCCAGCGGGTGCGCTCTTCGGAGGTCAGGTTGCCTTCCGGGGGATCGGTTTTCTCCTCGTAATACTTGATGGTGACATACCGGCTTGCGCTGCCGCTTACCGCAATGGATTTAGTCTCTGCCAGCGGCAGAACAATCTCCCGCCCGGAACTGTCAATTGCCATTCCCGGGGAGATGCGGATCTCCTGGTCGCTCTCTTTGCTGACCAGCAGCCCCTTCACCACCCCGGAAGTGTGCAGGCTGCGGTTGTGGCGGCGGCACTTTTCCAGGTGGTATTTTTGCTCATCGGTAAAATCCGCTTCTTTTAAAAATTGCTGATCGTAATAATGCAGACGTTTGATCTCTTCCGGCATGGCGCCCTCCGGTTAATATTCTCAGGTAGTAGTTGTGGTTCCTAAAATGGTATCCACCCCGATGGTGGAGTGAACCCCGATCTGCAAGGTCGGGTGCTGAATTGAAAGGTTATAGAAAGTATGGGCAGGTTTTTCCCGGTCTAAAAGGGCAATAACCTGCCGGGCCTTCCGCCTCAACTCCGGATGGTTATACCCCGGAAATTGCATGATCACTTTAAATCCATGAATATTATCCTCATCGTCCGGGGGCAGCTCCTCGACATCTACAAATGAGCCTACATAAAGCCGCAGGTAGCTCCGCAAACCCTCCAGTGTGCCCCGCTGCCGGTACAGCTCCCCGATATGGCGCAGCACATTGCGGGTCTGCCATTCGCTCCAATCCTCGTCGATGTAAAGCGCCGCCCAGGCCGCTAAGTAGGGCAGGAATGCTGCCGGGGTGCTGGAAGCATTGAACAGTTTCGGAAGATCATCCACCCTGCTTTCCAGGTCGTAAAACAGGCGCTGGAAGATTCTTAAGAAGCGGCGCAGAAAATCTTTCGGCGCTTCTTCATGCTCCCAGAGCGCCGGCGGAAGGTATTGTAAAAAGCTCTCTTCGTTCTCATACGCCATGGTCAACTCCCCGGTATGATTTCATTCTCTTCCTGTTCCACGGTGATGTCATAATTGAGATCGTTTTTCTCTGCAGGACAGATCAATTGGTAATCTTCTAATGCCAGGCGAATCCCGGCGGTCGAAACCGGTGCGTTGTTATGATCTACCCCTTCAACGGTTAGCTCCGCCACGTAACTGATCGCCGACAATGCATTCATAATCTGGAAAACCTCCGGGATATACAAACTCTGCCCGATATTCCACCCCTTCCCCTCGAGGCCGCCTTTTACCGGGTGCAGAAAATCGTAGAGGGTATCCTGGATTTCTTTTTTAACATTTTCGGGATTGTAAGCGGGTTTCGCATACACCGTGGCTTTTACTTTGATCTCCACGTAATAGGGCTTCAGCGGATCCATTAATATGCTGGTGACCGTTCTCCGTTGATCCAGGTAGCTTTTCACCGCGGCGATCAGATCCACATCCGGTTCCGGTCGGCGCTCTTCCTTATCTTCCGGAACGATGATCAGGTTTACCTTTCCGGGGGTTCTTTCGAACGGCTGGGTTACCCAGGGTTCATTGACCCCTCTTTTCGGCGGGAAGCAGCGCGCCTTCGCCACCTCGGTGCTCGCTTCCCGGGCCAGGAATTCATAATCTTCCGTGCTGACTGCCCGGTTGTGGGTTCTGATCGCTTCCGGCGCCCGTTTTTTGGTCTCCTCTATCGGTTCCCAGTCGGTTCCGCCCCGGGCGGCTTCCTCGTTGGCCACCCCGCTGACGCCGGCGATGGGGGTGCGCTGCACCTTAATCGTACGGGCGGGAACGTTTCCGTTGCTTTCCCCGGCAACATAGCGGTAAGAAACCGCTTTGATCTGGCTGCCCTCGTCGGGAATCCGCCCCTGTCCCGGTTTTTCCGGATTGCCGGTGGGATAATTGCCGAAGGTAATTTCCCCGGTTATTGGGTTGCATAAATACTGCTCTACGTTTTCACCGCTAAAATTTTCCACCCGCTGCCAGTTGAGCCAACCGTTTCCTTCATCCACCGCAATCACCAGGTGTGCTAGGCCGTTTGCTCCCTGGTGCAGGGGGGTGTTTTTCAGGCTAAATATCTGGAAGGGTTTTCCGCTGCTGACCCCCAGCAATTCTTCTTTAACCGTGATAACATTGCGGGCGGCGGTGATATTGCCGGCTAAGCGCTGCAACTCGATTTCCAGTGGGTTTTGCGCATCCAGGTTAGTCAGCCGCGCACCGATCCAATAAAAGGGTTCGCTGACTGCTACTTCATTCTCGGCCGGCGTTGCTCCCCAGTCTGCCGGTTTAAAAGATTGCCAGTCGGCAGTATTCGTGATATGGATATTTACCCGGGCGGATGATTCGAATAAAAACAGGCGGTCCGGGGTTGCCAGGGGCCAGCCCTCCGGCGGCGGCGTTACCGTGGGATTCTGGGGATCGATACCGGAATGGCGCCAGAAGACCTCCGTATCAGGCTCGCTCGGCGGTTTCAGCCGGAAGGTCAGCGCCAAATCCTGATCGGTGGGCAAAACCAACCCCATCAGGAGCCAGCGGGTGGCGCCTGCGGGAACGGTCAGGGTTACCTTTTGAAATTTTTCAACACATAACTTGGATGACAAATTTTGATAGGCATTATCTTCTCTTAAAAAAATACAACTTTTAATATTCACGGCATGGAATGTCCTGTCGGTTTCGAAGATAATCCCGTCTTCGCTTCCCGAAGGCAGGGTGGATACCTGGGTCCCCCCGGGAATGGCGAGGGCAGTATCCCCGGTAAGGTCGAAGGTAATATCCGCCTGCGCCGGCATGGGCGGGTCGCGGGTAATCCCGATCAAATTGAGGAATTCGAAGTAATTCTTTTCCGGAACCCGGTTGAGGCGGTAGATCATCTGTTCAGTCAGCCAGGCGAACAACTCGATCAGGGTGATCCCCAGGTCCGAAGGATTGTGGTCGGTCCACTCCGGGGTGTAGCGCGGGATCAATTTTTTTGCCTCCTCAACCAGGTCCACCCAGGTGCGGTCATCTAAATTGGGCGCGGTCAGTTTACCTTTGGACATCAGCGGTTTCCTTCTCAAGGTTGTTGCAGACTGAACGGATAGATAATCTCACCCGGTTCCCGGGTGGATTTTATGTGATAGCGAATGTAGATGATCAATTTCCCTTCGGTTTGATCGCTCTCCACGGTTACCTCTTCCAGAACGATCCGCGGCTCCCAGGTGCTTAGCGCCTCTTCCACGTAAAATTTCGCTAAGTTGGCGGTAGAGGCGTTCAGCGGGGCAAACAGGAGGCTTTTCAGATTGCTGCCGAAATTGGGCCGCATGAGCCGCTCCCCCCGCCCGGTGCCGAGAATAACCAGAACCGATTGGCGGATTTTTTCATCATCCCGGGCTTCTTGAATACCGCCGCGGTTATTCAGGCTGAGCGGGCAAGAAAAACCTTTATTGAGTGTTTCTCCATTCGCCATAGCGGATTTTCTCCATAACTGAATTTTATATTAATCGCCGGCAAAAACGGTGGTGTCTCCGGAGAGAACATTCCCGTTGGCATTGCCGTCATTATGCAAAGTCGGATCGAACATCCTTATGATTGAAAAACCATTGACATACACACTCTGGCTGCCGCGGGTAAATCGAACCGGGCCTGCAACCGTATTGCTTTTAATGCCTTTCCCTGTACCCGCCTCATCCCCGGTGCTGAAGGGTATCTCGTGTTGTTTGTGCACCACTGCTTTACCCCGAATCCACACGTTAGCAGAGGAATCCTGAATATCTGCCAGGTCGCCGCTGTTGGGATATGGGACCGGCTGCTGGGAAGAACCTACCGGGGTCCAACATACATCCGGAAATCCATAACAAATAAATCCCTTTGTCTGGGTAGCGACCGGTTTGCTCATGCCACGCCTCCTTCCACGGTCAGTGAGATATAGCTTTCCGGCGGATATGCCTCAAAGTCCCAATACCCCCGCCAGACAATGATATAGGTATCCAGTTCCTTTTCGATAATGACGGTATCCAGAGCAAGCGGAATATTGATCTCTTCCTCGCTGCCATTTTCATCCTTAATCCTTAGCGTTGCGGCCGGGCGGGTATCGGGCAGAAACACCTGAAAACTCACCGGCGGCGGTGGGATGATGGGCGGAGCAGGGCGGCGCTCCGAACGGATGGTTAGTTTTACGCCGTCTTCCAGATGAGGCAAAGGAGTATCGCCGGTGATATTTCGGTCCCAGCCGTTGTAAAATTCATTTTCGAAGCCTTGTGGCAAAATCATGGATTCCGGATCAAAATGTTCCAAATCTACACCCGCCTGCTGCAACCGTGGGACTTCTCCCCGGGGCGCCCAGCCGTAGATCGTAAATGGATTCGTCCCGGTAAAATCTTTTTCAATATGTAAACCGGTATCGGTTTCCACCACAATGTACCACATCCCTGACGGCAGTCCGTCGGGAGGTTCGGGAGTTCCCAGAATAATCATATCCGTATCGGGCTTAAAGGGAACCATGTCGCTTTCATAGCGGATAACCTTTTCGGGATTATTGTTGAACAGCACATCCCCGCGGCATACCGCTGCCTGGGATTCCCCGGGCATCACCACCGGCGCATCCATATCCTGAAAAGTTCCTTTGACGATAACGCTCCCTATTTTCTCAATCGTTCCGTTGGTCATTTTGTGGCCGATCAGGAACTCTGTTGGATAAATGTCATGTTTTTTTATTCGCACCTGCAGTACCTCATTCCGGGGGATTCAGATCAATGCGATTGGTTGCCCCCTCAAGCTTTATTTTTGCCCCGCCGCGGGTTTGTAGGATAATATTCCCCTGCGCATCCAGTTCAATTTTTGCTCCGCCGGCGCTTTCCAAAATAATCCCCCCGCTGTCCGGATGATCATCCAGAATGATAGTATGCCCGGCCCGGCTTTTGATCACCCGCCGGTAGTTTTGCGGGCTGGGAGGTTCCGGGGGCTTTTTTTTCACGTTCCAGAACGTGCCGCTCACAACCGGGCGGTCGAAGTCGCCCTTATCAAAGGTTACCAGCACATCCTCTCCCCGGTCCGGTATAAAGTACATCCCGGAATCCGGGCGCACTACTTCTGCCCAGTGGCAGATCAATTCCTCGGAAATCCCCGGATAGCTTACCTGCACCCGCCCCAGGCCCTCCGGATCCACATTATTGACCACCGTGCCGACCACCGGGCTGTGCGCTTTTTTCATTTTATCCGGCGAAGACTCTTCGGAAAGGATTTTTCGGAAGAGCCGCAGCATGGTCGCGCTGCTGCGCTGGGTCACCTCAAAAGAACTGCGGTAGCCGCCGGCGTCCAGGGTATGGGTTACCTGCTGCAGGCGATATTTTCCGCTGAACCGTTTCCCGACTCCCCGGATATCGACCGTTTCACCCGCCCGTAATTCCGGAATCCCGATGCAGCTCCCGCTGCCTTCGTACAGTCCTTCTAAAATCTCATTTAAGATCGCTTTTGCAAAGGTGAGGGCGTCCGGGAAGGAATTGACGCTCTCGGTCACCACATGCTTTACCCCGAAATTCTTTATTTTATCAATAAAGGCGCTCCCCAGCCGCTCCACCATTCCGTCTAAATCCAGATCCGCTGCGGTCAAAGGTATCAGGCCCACAATCGTCTGGGCAAGTTCCTGGTCGTAATCCCGCAGCGCCACCATCCCGGTCTGCCCGGAAGTCGATAGGCGGGGGCTGAAAGAACCGAGGTTCTTCCCCCATTCCAGGTAAACCGCCTCGGTTTGGGGACGGGGGAAGCGAAAATAGAGTTTATCCCAGTGCACGTAGGTCTCAAAGAAATTCCGCCGCGCCAGTTCTTTCAGAAACGCCATGTCGCTGCCCATCTGGGTTTTACACTTGAACGGTACCACGCTGGGGTCAACGATGGGAATCAGCAGATTTTCCGCCGCAATCTGGGCTGCCATAACGCTGGCATTGGAAAACCGGAAGCTGCGGATTCGATGGTTGTGGCGCATGCGGTGGGATTTATCATACCCGCGAATGCTGAGGGTGGGCGCGCCCCCTTCCGGGAAGGAGGGCTGCACTTCCACAATTTCGCCTAACATCATCGGGTGCAGGTTGCCGACGTATCCCAGGTGAATTTCCACTTCTTTCCCGGCTTCAAATAACGAGGAGTCGGTCCAGCGTAAACCGGAATTGTTCAGCGTCAATTGGAACATGTCCGCCTGCTCCAGGTTGTTGGAATAGCTCAGGCTGATGACCGCCTTGCGCACATCCGCCTCCAGGGTCAGCCCCTGGATTTTTACCTCGAAGTCTGGTGCATAATATTGACGCATCTTTCAATTCCTTACCGCGGTTTGGTCAGCCGCTTTGCCGGGGGAATCTTCAATTGGGTGCCCGGCGGTATCCTTCGCGGATCGTCGATATTGTTGTACTCCGCAATTTCCCGCCAGGCGGCAGGATCGCCCAGCGCTTCTCCGGCAATTCCGCTCAGGGTCTGCCCGGAGAGCAGGTTATGAACGGTAGGCGGGCCGATAAAAAAGCCCCGCCGCACCTCGATCTCTACCGGTTGAAATTCTTTGAAATTTACCGAAAGGGTTGCCCGCACCGGGACGCCGTCGCGCAGAAACATGGTAAATTTTTGGCTGACGCTCTCCAGCACGCATTTAAAATTAAACCGCCCCCAGGAGAACAACAGCAACGGCGGCGCCTTGCTGATGGGGTTATTATCCAGCAGCGCGGTGATCCGCCGGGTGTGGGCGCGCACATCGGTCTTTGATTCATAGGTATCAAAAAACAGTTCCATCTTCAAGGTCTGGATATTCCCCCGGATGTATTGAAGGGGCGGATTGGCCAGTCCCGGGATGCCGATCTCCGCAAAGGCGTTGCTCTTATCCAGGGAATATTCTTCCGGGTTGAACATCACCGGGATCTGTTCATGAGTCTGGGTATTGATAATCAGGGCTTTTTCTAAGGCCATTTATCCTCCCCGCTCGAAGTCGATTTTGAGTCTCATCATGATGTCGCGATAGACCTCTTCTTTAATGCGTTTCATCTCCGAATCTGGAATGGCCGGAGCGGGTTTTGTCTCAGGCGGTACCTCAGATGCTCCCGCGCTTACCTCCCTGACAGCGGAGGCAAACATCGGCGTCGCTCCGGGGGACTTATCCGGCGGTGGCGCGATTCTCTCCGCCTCCGGCGCTGAAACCGGCGGCACTTCCTGAAAAGACCGGGCGTTCCTTAGGATGAACTTTTCATTCTCCAGCGCCTGCGCTTCTAATAGTGAAGGCGAACCATAGCGGGGAGACGAATCCGCCTGCTGGGCGGCATGGGTTAATTCGTGGCCTGCCAACCCTAATCCCTCCGGGGTTTTGAGGTCGAATTTCCCTTGTTGAAAGTAAATCCGCTGCCCCAGGGTCATCGCCGCCGCATTTTTCGCCATCAAAAAAGCATCCGTTCGATCATCCTGCATTATAGTTACCGGGGGAATTTTCAGCTTCAGCAAATGGGAAAATTTAGAAAGTAGATTTTCCGGGATTTCTTTTACATCCCCCGCCTTCTCTTCCCTTGCTTCCGGGATGAAATGATCGCCCGGCAAAACCGCGCTTACTCTGGGCGTTTCCGGTAATTTTGGTGCTTCTTTGAATCCGGCCGGTTTCGGATAGGGCGCAGTTGCATTTGCCGGCGGCATCATTTTGCGCGGCGTGACAAAAGGGCCAATCGGGGAGGGGGGCGGCAGCAGCAAAGAAACCGGGCCGAATCCGGCCGGTTCTTCCGGTTTCGGAAAGGCGGCTCTGGCTAATACTCCTTCGTGCCCGATAGTGTGAATCGCTGCCGCACGCCCGGGGATGATTCGCTTGAATACGCCGCGAATAAAAGCGGAATGCCGCCGGGAGAATTTTTGCGCCCGGATACCGGGCGTTTCCAATAATTTGGGTATAGGTTCAGACATTACATCTTCGCTTAAAGCGGTTAAACCCGTTCGTTGTACTTTGAATTAATTTTGGCAATCTCTTCCACCCACTTTCGCCGCTCCCGGTGCTCCAGGCCAAAAATCTGCTCCAGCCCCCAGTGGAAATGATACGCGATATAGGCTACCTCCTCATAGAGCGCTTTGGAGGGGTAGCCTACGATTCCCCCGGGGAGCTGAACTCCACCTCAAAGCTGTGCTGGCACTTGGGACATACCACCGCTTTCGTCGCTGCACCTTTAAAATTGATAGCGTTGTAAAATTCCTGCAAATAGGCCAGGTCTGCAGAGTAAAAACCCTCGATCACTTTAGGATTTATCTGCGGCAATGATCCCAGGCGGGTAATCACCCGCGCCAACAGGATGATGATCAGGTACGCCTGGTTCGCCTGCACCCGGGGGTCCTTCAGCGGCAATATTTCATCGGCGGCGGTGGAGAGGCGCATCACCCCCTCCCGATGGAGGTTTCCCTCGCCGTCCACATATCCCCTCGGCAGGGTAAATTCGAATTCCGTTTGCAGCATTGCTTCTCCAGAGGTTTTGAAATCAAGCCCGCTCGATTCCTTCATGAGCCAATTCCAGGGTTTCGATCGCGATTTCGGTGCCTTCGGCGCTGAAGCTGGGGCCGGTCCACTTGGCCGGCCAGGCATTGTAAAAATTCCAGCGCATCTTTTCATTCCCCTGACGGTCTAATAGAATGATCGAGCCGTTTTTGCGGGTGTTGCTGGCTCCCTTCACCCACTGGCGGTGCCACTCATACAATTCACGGTCATCGGTGACACCCCATTTGAGGGTGATATTGGTGTATTTGGTGATCGCGGGAATTTTGCGCAGGGTGGTATTTTCGCCTCCTTCCCGGTGCTCGATAATATCAATGGCGGATTCAAAACCGCTCGCTTCGTGGAAAGCGGCCCGGGTAATCCCGTCAATTTCCACCAGGAAATTAAAACTGCCGTAAGGATCTACTCTTTGGCCTGTAGGCATGATATGCTCCTTCCGTTTTCAATCGGGATAAATCGCACTTAACTATTTTCATCAAACGAATTAGCAATTAACTGCCGCTCATCTGGGATATCCGGAAGATCACGAATTCCGCCGGTTTTGCCACTGCAATCCCGATTTCCGTAACCACCTGGCCCAATTCCCGCACCTCCGGGGGGTTGGTAGTCTCATCGCATTTGACATAAAAGGCTTCTTCCGGGGTATTTCCGAATAATGCGCCGTCGCGCCAGATATTGGTCAGGAAAGCGGTGACGCTGCGGCGAATCTTATGCCAGAGCGGTTGGGCGTTAGGCTCGAACACGGCGAATTGAGTGCCTTCATCAATGGATTCGCGAATAAAATTGAACAGCCGGCGCACATTGATATACATAAATTCGCCATTGTCCTTACCGCCAAGGGTGCGGGCGCCCCAGACTTTGATACTGCCGTTGAAACTGCGGATCACATTGATGCCGGCAGGGTTTAAACCGTTTTGTTCATTTTTCGAAACCGGGTATTTCAGACCGGTAATACCCCTGACGTACTCATTGGCCGGGGCTTTGTGCACTCCCCGGGTAGAATCCACCCGGGCATAAACTCCGGCCATGTGGCCGGCAGGAGGTAGATAAATTTTGCCTTTAGTAACCGGGTCATATACCTCTAACCAGGGAAAATAGAGCGCCGCGTATTGACTGTTGCGCAGTAGTTCCCCACCCTTAATCTTCAATACAGTAACTTCAGTCGGTTCCAGTTGACCGTCAATGATCGCAAACCGGTCTAACATTTTCTCACAGTGGTCAATAATTTTCAGTTGCACCGTGGCATCTATAGCACCGGGAACAGCTACAATGGCTATTTCATCAATCGACTCCAATTTGGTCAAGGCTTCGGCAACTGTAGCAGCGTTATTTTCACCGATTCCACTTACGCGAACAACATAGCAACGGCTCCCACCATTATTAAAAAAGCCGTACACTGCATGGGCCAGGGTGCTGTTACCAGCCTGAAAATCGCCCAAAAGGGTGGTGAATTGAGCAAAATTGGTGACCAAACGTGGTTCCAATTCATTAACTAATTCATAATGTTTATCATCGCTGCCAGGTTTTAAGGGCATTTGAATACCAGGATCCGAAGTATCGACTGCCCCGATAAAAGCTGCCGTACTGGTACCTACCCCAATGATAGGGGGTGTGCTTCGCACCTCTTCAACATATACCCCGGGAGACAAATATTCCGGCATGACGTTCTCCTTTTTTCAATAGGTGATCATCTTTCTGCAATTTATTGGATTAACCCGATGTCAAAAGCAGTTGGGCTATTTCCCGGCACCTCGATGCTTATTGAAGATGTCATGAAACCCTCTTTACTGACCTCGATGGTAAACGTGCCTGCCGGCAGGGGACCGAAAACATATTGGCCCAGGGAATTCGTTGAAACTTCCCAACTCTTCTCTACCAGTTTAACCACCGCACCCTCAATCGAATGAGCGGGCTCGGCCGCTTCGAACACCCGGCCGCCGATTCGGAACCAGGTTTCCGCGGTTTGGGATTTGCCGCTCTGGAGTAATTTCGTACCCCGGGTGGTTACCATCGGCCCGGCGGCCTGCGCCTCCGGAAGGACCGGCAGGGTCACCACCAGGTAAATAACCGGCTTCCAGCGCCAGGCCACGCTGGTCCAGAATTCCGGCAATTTGGAAAAGCCCTCCACCGGTAAAATTGCTACGGGCAGTTCGGCATCGGCAATTTCTCCGGGGAATCCCGCCGGCAAGCCGTTGCTGTAAATCTCCTGCGGGACTAAATATTGCTGGCGCATGAGCACCCGCAGTATCTCATAGAGCAAGGCATGTTCATCTAAAACCGGCTCAATCGAGGTGCTGCTACTGGCCGGGCTCCAGGTAGTAATTAAATAATGACAATCGATTCGCGCCGGAGCCGCTTCCTCGATAACATTTCCGTTTTGGTAGTTTCTTACCCGCTCATTGGAGCGCAGTTTGCGGTTTTCCCGCACATCCGCTAAATAAATGTTGATCGCGTTTTGGTTCAGCGAAGAGACATACCCCCGCCAGCTATCATCCGGCGGCTGGAAACGCACCTGTTCTTCGCTGATCTCCGCAATGCGGTTCACCAGCAGGTAGCGTAAAAGGTTGTCGAGGTGGTGGATCAAAATATATCCTTTTTTATTAACTGCATAATAAGATTGATTTGGTGATACTATCTTATCACATTTCTGGAAATGAATGAATACGTTTTAGCCAGCCTTTTAAAAAAACTTTTTGGCTGGGGTCTCTTTTAACTATCTTTTTGTAGAAATCAATGCGTCGCTTTTTATAAAGACGATAGACTTCTTTGGGGTCGGTTTCATTCAGAGCTTTCAGTGTATTCGGTCCGATACTGCCGTCAACTTGAATATTCGCACCCAGTTCTTTCAAAACCATTTGCAGATATTTAGCCGCGGTTGTAGGTCCTGAGTTTACAGCAAAATCAAACATAATATTTGCTAATTCTTGTTGTGGGATATCATCCCCCTTTATCTTATTCCAATATTCTGCTCGGTAGATTTTAGCAGCCTGCTCTTTAGTAAGATTTTTAAGGTTCTTGACCGTGGGCTTGATGCCTAATATTTTTTGTGCGGTTCTCTGGAAGGTCCTAAAGGTGATACCCATATTGGTTTTACCGCCACGGTCTGCCGGATTATCTACCCATCCTCCCTCATGTTTTAAAAGAGTAGGGAAATAGGTATTAAAATCTGCCTTGTACTTATCTCGAAACAGCTCCCCTAACTTGAAATTCCCAATTGAACTATTTAAACCCAGAATCTGAGACTCCATATGTGCCGGCCAACTCATTTTTTGAGGTGCCATAAGTTCCGACAACCTTAAAGATTGTGATTCAATACCGCTAAATAAGGATTCTTGCGTTTTATGAGAACGACATTTTAATAAGCATTTCTTCTCTTCTTCCAATTGGCCTTTCGTTGGATATATAAAATTAACTTTCCCCATCTTTCGCCCCATTCTCTGCTATGGAGTTACTCCAGATTTGCAACCTTATATTCACCTTCCCGGATATTCTTCCCCATCTTCTGATACTCCCGCTGAACCGCCTGAATGATAAGATTCATCGTCACCGTCGCGTCCCGGTCCGCGGCCAGAAAAGCGGCGGCAAGGGCAATGTTTTTAATATTTCCCCCGCTCAGCTTGAATTGCTTTGCCAGCATATTGAAATCGATCTCTTCGGAGATAGGTAATTCATCCGGCCAGATTCCTTTCCAAATTCGCAGGCGGCTAGCCTCATCCGGGAACGGAAAGTGCACCGTGAACGCTAAACGCCGGATAAACGACTCGTCCAGGTTCTGCCGTAGGTTAGTGGCCAGGATAGCAATGCCTTCATACTGCTCCATTTTCTGCAAGAGGTAAGAAATCTCGATATTGGCATAGCGGTCGTGGGAGTCGCGCACCTCCGAGCGTTTGCCGAACAGGGCGTCGGCTTCATCAAAGAAGAGGATGATATTGGCGTGTTCCGCGGCGGTAAAAATGCGATCGAGATTTTTTTCCGTCTCCCCAATATATTTGCTCACCACCCCGGAGAGATCGATTCGATAGAGGTCCAGCGCTAATTCATTGGCGATAATTTCCGCCGCCATGGTTTTCCCGGTGCCGGAAGGCCCGGCAAACAGCGCGGTAATCCCTTTTCCCTGCGACAGTTTGCTCCGGAATCCCCACTCCTCATAGACTTTGCGGCGATGGCGCACCCGCTGACAGATGTCTCTTAGCTGGGTAAGGGTTTCTTCCGGCAGCACAATATCTTTCCAGGTGTACAGTGGTTTGAGCTTCAAGGCCAGTTTATGCAGCGCCGGTTGAGATTGATTGCGGCAGGCGGCCATCAAATCATCCGGGGAGAATTGCTCAGTGCCGGCATCCCGTGCGGCAGCTGCCTGCGTAACCTGACTCACCGCCCGGCTTATTTGAGCGCCGGTCAGGTTAAACTGCGCGGTCAATTGCTGAAGCAAACGCTTTTCTTTATCGGGTAATTTCCCCGGCAATAGTTTTTTCCATAACAACAATTGCGCTTCTGTGTCCGGGGCGGGAATTTCAATCTCATGAACCGGCAGGCGGTCTGCCAGAATATCTGGAAGAGGATTGGTGCTTCCGATGAAGGTTTGAATCCCGGACTTTTCGATATATCCGGCCAGGATGTTCACCAATGCTTTAAAACCGGCCACTTCAGTTTCGATCTCCTGGAAAGAATCGAAATAAACTGCGCAGGGATGTAATATCGTTTCGCGGAAAATCAGGTTCATTTTTTCCGCAAATGCTTCCGGCTGGCGTTCCGTTGTGGCGAGATCGATCGTCGCTAACTCCAACCTCCCTTCCCCGCATAAGGCGCGGGCGATGGTTTTTTTACCCACCCCCGGGCGGCCATAAAAATAAAATAACCGCCGGGATGGCTGGGGCTCCTCACCTTCCGGGGGCAGCAGATTCTGTAAACGAAGTTTGAGAGGCTCCGTAATGATAACATCTTCCCATTTCAGGGGAAGCAAAAAACGCAGGTGGGGCAGCAAACGTCGGTCCGGATCAGAATTACCCAGGACATATTGCACGACCCGGGAATCTGCTTTCAAAAAACGTTGAGCAGCGGAGGCCGGGGCGGGGTAGTCAATTTCCTCCAGCAGGCGGTATTGCAACAAAGGGGAGGCATCCGATAAATATCCCCGCAGCTGCAGGCGCTCTTCGGTGCTGGAGGAGAGCAGATTGAAGATCAGATCTAAGCTTGGCGATTTTTTGGTGATGTCATTCTGCAGATAAGCATACAGCTTTTCATAGCGGGCGTCTATTTGGGGAGCAAGACAGACAATCAACGCCTCCTGCTCCAGGTCTTTAAGCCGTAACCGGTCGGTTAATTCAATCAGCGGAAGGAGATTTCCTGAGCGGTAGGTCTCCCTGATCCGCTTTTCAATTTCGAACTTCAAATGCCGGGCTTTTTTGAGCAGCTCTTCAGCGGCTTTCGAAACCCGTTCATTCGGCGGGGAGGTTTCCGGTTCAAAGACCCCTGCGGATAATAAACCGTCGACCTCGCTATCGTCGATAAAAAAACTGCGAAAATCTTTGGGATTACTATAAAAATTAGCGGAGCGAAGGCGCAGCACTTGCGCTTCAATTAAACAATTTAAACGCCGGAATTCATCCAGAAGGTGGGAGCCGGGGTTATCGTACCCCATAACTTCTTGCTGAGGCTGCTTTTTCATAGTGCCGGTGATCATTAAGCGTCACAGAATGATTCGGCAATAAACAACCCGCCAAACCGTATTCACTCTATTAGAATTCCTGAAGAACCTTCTCAGGATTCAAGAAATCATTTTAATAACAGCAGCCTGTAGTCCGTTCGTCACATATAATCTGGTATTTTTTTCCTCAGCAGTTTTTTTCTAAACTTCGGGGGTAATATCCCATCCACTCTAAGATTCATATATTAATGGGGAGTGTTACCCTTCTTAATAATCCTTCGGTGATAAGTATTGCTTCCCTCGCCGAACAAGTCGACCGAAACGACCACCGAGGCCGCGGCAGATAATCCCGCTTACGAACATTGCTTCCCTCGCCGAACAAGTCGACCGAAACGACCTCCCTTTCTGCAAAGATTACTTACTAATCCCTTTTGGTTTGTGAACAATTATACGAATATCAAATGATTTTATCAATACCTAAAATCAATTTTAATAGTATGGAATGATGGGGTATTACTCCAAAGGAGTCATTTTGTGAGAAAATCCTTCCACTCAACACTTCCTATCGATCTGCCCGATGCAGGCGGGCCGCCAGGCAGCTAATACTCCGTTTACCCCCACAAAAATCTATTTCTTAAATACTACAAAACCACGCCGCATCGCTCCTTCTCCCCTTCCAGGTGGTAATATACTGGTAATACACCCCCCATTTTCAGGTAATTTTAGGTAATTTGAGGAGGAGGAAAATAAGCACTTAATTACAATGAAATCAATATAATGTATTCCGATTGCCAAATTCAGGAAAATGGCGAAAATCGGACTCAAAATCCGGTTTGGGTGATACCAAGCGTGGGTTCGAGTCCCACCTCCGGTACCAGTAATATCAACAACTTAGGGCTGATCGTAAATTTCGCGGTCAGCCCTTGTTTTTTGTTAGATGATGATCTTTGAAAAAATAATCAGGCCATTGCAACTCCGGCGACTGCGACGCGGAGCGTCGCCATTCATTGCGCACCGATGCAGAGCATCGGCGCGAGTAACTGCGGATGGCCCGATTATTTAAACAAACTTCATAATCGCGGGGCTGTGCAAATTAAAATATATGAGTATTTTTAAAGATTTTTTTTTACCTTCGGATGTGATTTTTTAAACTTTTTTCGACAATGGCAACTATCATGGAGCAGCTATGAAGCGGAATGATATGGATAAGATGAACATTGTTGCGCAATGGGCATTTGATACCCGCCCGATATTGGGACGCTTTCATTTATGGCTGGAAGATATCGATATGGAATGGGCCCGCGGCAACGACGGCAGGGAAGCCTCTAAAAATATTTCCTTCGTCGGCGGGAGGTTGGAAAGGCTTTTGATAATGACCGCGGCAGTAACCGCATTGGGAACAAAACTATTCGGCCGCTACGGGGAAGGAGAAGGGGCGGAAAAAAAGGCCCTGAACCAGGTAAAAAAAGATGCCGACGCGATTTCCGCCTATGCCATGAGCGAAAGTTTGTGGTATCTCTCCCGTTCTCTTCCGGAAAATCACGCGATTATGGTCTGCCTGGGCGAAGGGCTAATGCCCAAAGGCGGGGAAACTCCCGAAATGGGCTCTAACCCGATGTTAGGATTTGGCAGAATTTACGCCCGGCCCCAGGTTGCCCGATTTTTGGATGGTTGCGTCCAAAAGTTAATCAATGCCAAAAAATATGATTGGGCTGATTTTCGCAAGGAGATTAATAACGCCGGAATCACCATCTGGGGTGCGGCCATCGACACGCTTGAGAACACCTCCCGGTTTGCCAAAGGCAGCGAGACCGGCCCCATGACCGTTCTTCATTTGTTCGACCAGCCGCTTGCAATAACCAAACCTTATGAAGGTTACATCGGAAACCTGGTACTGCCCCGGGCGGTCGTGCAAAATGCAGAGGAAAAATCATTGTTGATCAATTTCCTGACCCCGCGTGAGAAAGTACTGGAAGCGATAAAAGCAACCTACCCGGGCATAAAAAATGAAAACATACACGTCTGGACGCTTGCGGGAAAGAGCCGGGAGCCGCGCATCGGTAAATTATGGGAAGACTGGCGAAAGCTCGGCGTGCACCTGGTCGAAGAGGGCTGGGAATTACCCAGCGGATATAAGGCTTTTACGGAGTCCGGAACTTATGCCCCCACGTTTCTGGTGGGAACCTGGGAAGGCGATCAAAATGAAACACACCTCTTTATTGTCGATGGCTATGCCGCTTCCGCAGAGGCGATTCAGGCCGCCAGTTTGTGCCCGATACTTGATTTAGATGCCTCCCTGGCAGTTTTTTCTTCCACCTTCAAACTCAGTTATGAGAAAGAAGCGCTTATCATGCACCTCGATCCGGATGCGCCGGGCTTCTCAAAAAAATTGGCGGAGATTTTTGAGCAGGAAGTGGATGAAGAAATGGTTCAGTGGTTCCGGGATGATATAAAACTGGCCGATAACGCAGGGATTCCTTTAGACAAACGAATCGTTTCGATCGATGATTTCCTCCCCGAGAAAAAATGGCGGATAATGGCAATTTCAGGATACATGCTCCCCGATCCTTATACCGGCGCTCCCGGCATCAGGGAAGTATCTGAAAATACTTATGAGGTGACCGTTCGCCTGTCCACCCGCATGGGCGATAAACACACCAAAATTACGCTCCGCCTGTTAAAACCGTTTGATCAAAGCCGGCTGGTATTTAATCCGCTGCTGAACCGGTTTATGCGGGGCGAAAATTACCGGGAGCGCCCGGTAAAGATATCGGATTCCGGGAGAATTCGAAACGAACTGCAAACGCTTTGCTCGGAAGCGCTGGAGCATTTCGGCGCCAACAGCATCCGGGTGCACTTTGATAAAATTTCTCCGGATGTTATTTCACCCCATGACCAGAAAGCATTACGGGAAATTCTCACCTGGTATAAGGAGAATCATCCGATCTGGTTTGCCTGGCTTAATTTAGGTTAGTATTGATCCGGGAATAAGGTATTCCGTAGCAGTCATGCGTCTTTCATTAAAAAAATGGGCGAAACCCGGCCAGCGGGTTTCGCCCATTGATTTTCGCAAACCGAAATTTTAGGGCTTTCGCCCTTTTTATTGTACCACTGAACGCTAATGTGTTTCAATCACTCTGTGCGCTCAGTTGGGTACATTATTTTTTTCTGGCTCCCTTATTTCACCAACAGCATTCGTTTCGTCTGGAAGAAAGCCGCATTGCTGCCGTCAAGGGCACGCACGGAAATCGAATAAAAATAAAGACCGGAAGCTGCAAAAGCGCCGGCTTCGTTCCGCCCGTCCCAGTTTGTGGAGTAATACCCGGCTTCTTTAGCGGAATTGGCGATCAAGCGGCTCACTTCCCGCCCGCTAATATCATAAACCGTTAACGTGACCATCGCCGGATACGGCAGTTCAAAGCGAATGGTAGTGGAAGGATTGAACGGGTTGGGGTAGTTTTGTTCCAACTCGAATTCAGCCGGCACGGCAATAGTCGCAAGATTGCCGGAAGCCAGCGAATTGCCCCCGGGTTTAAAAAATGTGCCGCCTTGTGGCTGAATTTGCACCCCGATAACCGCCCAATCGGTTTTGCCGTTGAAACTGCCCGCTAAATTGATCGCAGAAGGATTCACGACCGTGGAATCGAAAACCGTCACGCCGGCGGTGTTTCCGCCGCTGCCCTGGTAGAATTCTTCGCGCTCGATAAAAGAACCGCCGGGCAGGTGATTTTTGTTGCGTATGGCCGCGGCGCCAAATATCAGGGTGTTAGCGACGCCGGTGTCAAAGGGGAAAGAATAACTCGCATTGTCGGCGCCGCCGGAACAGGTCCCATCCACGCCGTTGGTATTTCCGGAGATGACGCCCAGGGGGTTGGTGGTCGATGCGCCGGAATACCGCGATACCACGAGAGCGGCGTTCGAGGCCGCTGCGCTGAGAGTCGCCGTAACCGTTCCGCCGGTTGGAACCCCCTGCGCCATCCACACGGATATGCCGGTCTGGCTGCGCCCCGCGCACTGGGCATCCACCAGGGTCCAGGTTAAACCCAATCCTTCGACATTGACAACTTCCCGGTATGGTTTTGTGGAAATCGCCGCTAAGAACAAATCCCCGGGCGCACCGGAAAGCGTTCCCGCCGTAGAAACGGCAGCAGAATTCGCAGAGCCTCCGCTCCGGGTTTCCTCAAAATTCACCGTGGCGCCGGGCGGCGGGGTCTCCACCGCGGTTCCGGCCAGGGGAACGTCGAGGGGATTCTCATCGGGATCATCACTAACAATCCGCAGCGTGGCGCTCTTGGAACCCGCCGTTGAGGGTGTAAATCCTACGGTGACGAAGTGGGTATCTCCCGGGGCCAGGGTAAACGGCGTTGCCCCGCCTCCGGCGATGCTAAATTCCGCTGCATCCGCTCCTTCCAGGGAAATTGCGCTGACTTGCAAATCTGCCGCCCCTTCATTCGTCAGGGCGAACTGCTGCGAGGCGCTGGAAAGGAGCACCACGGTTCCGAAATCATGTTCAGCCGGGTCGATTGCAATATCCGGCATGGGAGTTAAAGCGGTTCCGCTGAGCGGCACGTCCAAGGTACCCTGGTCGGGATCGTTGCTCGGAATGCGCCAGGCTGCACTTTTCCCCCCTGGCGTGGCGGGATTAAAGGTGATTTCCACCGCCTGGCTGTCCCCGGGAGCAATGGAAAACGGCCCTCCGCCAGCAATACCAAACTCGCCGGCGTCAGCGCCGGTCAGGGTGGTTGCGCTTACTTCCAGCGTCGCGCTGCCGGTATTCCGAATGGTAAAAGAGTGCGCAGCGCTGTTTCCGATATAGACATTTCCGTAATTATACGATGCAGGCGTTACGGCGATATTGGGTTCCGGAGTGGGAACCGCGTTGCCCGAAAGCGGCACGTCCAGGGGATTTTCATTGGGATCGTTACTATCGAAGCGTAACGTGCCGCTCTTGGCCCCGGGGGTGAGCGGATTGAAGCTTACCGTAACATCGCGGGCGGCGTTTGGCGCCAGGGTGAACGATCCCCCGCCATTGTCGATGTTGAATTCCGCGGCATTATTGCCCAAAAGGGAAACGCTGTTAACGGTCAGATCAGCCGTTCCGGTATTTTTGACCTCAAAGATTTGCGAAGCGCTGCTGTTGACCACCACGTCCCCGAAATTGTGATTGGCCGGCGTCACGGTAATATTTGGCGCATCCGCTGCCGCGCCGGGGATAATTTCGACTCCCACGACCGCCCAATCCACGCTGCCGCCGAATTGGCCGCTCAAACTGACCGTGGCGGGATTTTCTATGGTCGCATCTATTACCGCCACGCTGGTTTCATCTCCCCCGCTGCCCTGGTGGAGCTCCTGGCGTTCGATAAACGAACCGCCGGGGGTGTGGGTGCGGTTGCGCATCGCCGCGGCCCCGAAAACGAGCGCATTGTTGGCGCCGGTGCTAAAGGGGAAGGCGTAGGAAGCGTTATCGACCCCGCCGGAGCAGGTTCCGCTGACGCCGTTGGTGTTGCCGGAAAGAACGTTCCCGAGGGGATCGCTGGGATGCGCCCCGGAATAGCGGGCGACGACAATGGCCGCATTCCGCGGGGCGCCTGCCAGGGTAGCGGTAACCGTTCCGGCGGTGGGGTTTCCCTGCGCCATCCACACCGAGACGCCGGTCTGGCTGCGACCGCCGCATTGGCTGCGCACCTCTGTCCAGATTAATCCCAGGCCGCTAACGCTGGAGACCGCCATGTAGGGTTTCATGGAGATGGACGCCAAATAAAGATCGCCGGGTATGCCAGAGAGGCTCGCCGCGGTGGAAACGGTATTGGAAGAGGCCGATCCCCCGCCCTGGCTTTCTACAAAATCAACCGTGGTGCTGGGGGGCGGCGTTTCCACGGCGGTTCCGCCCAGGGGAACATCAAAGGGATTCTCATCGGGATCATTGCTGTTGATACGCAGCGTGGTGCTTTTGGAGCCGAGGGTGAGCGGATCGAAGCTTACCACAACCGATTCGCTTTCCCCGGGGGCCAGGGTAAAGGGGGCGCTGCTGCCGGTAATGTGAAATTCCAACAGATCGCCGCCGTTTAAGAATATATCACTGACCGAAAGGTTTTGGTTGCCGTCGTTACGTATTGCGAACGATTGGGAAACGCTGGTGTTGATAACCACAAAACCGAATTGATGCATGGCCGGCGTTACGGTTATATCCGGCGCAGGTATGACCCCGGCGCCGGAAAGCGCTACATTTAGGGGATTTTCATTGGGATCATTGCTGTTGATACGCAGAGTGGTGCTTTTCGCTCCCTGGGAGATGGGCGTGAAACTGACCGGCACCACCTGGCTCTCCCCGGCGTTCAGGGTAAACGGCACCGCGCTGTTGTCCACCTCGAATTCTGCGGCATTTCCACCGGTCAAAGAAATACCCGTAACGCTTAAATCCTGGCTGCCATCATTACGGATAACTAAATTCAGGGTAGCCGTGCTGCCAATGAAGACGTTGCCAAAATTGTGGGCATCGGGAATGACCGTTATATCGGGACTGGGATTGTGCAGGCCGGGAATATTTGCTTCATAAACCCTTCCGATCCCGTCGGCGATATAAAGGTGCTGGATTCCCGGGTCATCGTTGGGGTCGGAAGAGGGCGCAAAAGTTAATCCCTGCGGCGAGTGCGGCGCGGGGCTAAAACCGCTGATGCTATATTGCTTTAAAACATTGCCGCTTAAATCAACTTCGTAAACCAGCTTGGCAGGGGTAGATACCAGGAATAGATGCCCGCTGCCTTCGTGATAGGCAATACCTTCCGGATCGGAGGTAATGGAGGGAATTGTAAATGACAGGGCGGGGAAGTAATTCAAATTGCCGTCATATACCAGTATCCTGGGGGAAGAACCCGTCCCGGAGACTTTGGCGATCAGCACGTACAAACGACCGGAGACGCGGTCTGCGGCAACGCCTTCCGCGTCATTATAGCCCGCGGTTTGAACTTGCAGCAGCGGGGCGCCGAAATTGCCGTCGTGTTTCATAACGGCGTGTTCATCATCATCGGTGATATAGAAAAAACCGTTCAGATAATCAATGCCGGTAGGCTCGCGGTGGTTGTTACCCGGGGGGCAGGGGCTGCCGCCCTGGGCATACGCGTCGTAAGAGTTTACCAGGGTATTGCCCAAAGTCGGCACTTCAAAAATATTTTCGCAATTCCAGTCGCCTTCGGCGTTGATCTCCGAATCTGATATGTACAGGTTCCCGGAGGGCGGGTGATAACCGATCCCGGCGGGCGTGGAGCTGCGGATAGTGGAATTATCGGTTACAAATACCCGCACAAATTCAATAACACCCTGGGTCTGCCCGAACCCGCTCAGGTTCATTGTAATCAAGAAAACGAGGGCGGCTTGAAATATGGCCAAAAACAAATTCGCACTGATTTTACGGTAGCAATCGGGTTGCATATATACTCCTCCTGGGGTTTTATTTCATGGAATATTCACCAATCCCGAGTACCGGGAAATTGGCTTTGGCAGGTTATGGGTTCCCATTTTGGTGAAATGGCGTAGCGGATTGGGAAAATGGCATTCCCAAAAACAGGAGAATCCTTATCACCTGTTTACACACTTCTCAGTATGAGCGAGGGTATTCCGATTTTTCAATGTTCAGGATGGCGCATAATGTTAGTTCCGAAAAAGATTGCTTAACGTGTTCGACTGCACAAATTAGCCGGGGAAATAAAAATTTTAACGTGTGTTTAGTATATTCAGCGAAGACTATTCAGGCATTTCATATTTAAAACTTAATCGATTGCTGATGCTTTATATTCAAAATTTAATTAAATGGTAATACCAAACTCATCTTTGTTTTAAAGATTTACTGATGGAATTACTATGAATTTTCAGCGAGGTTTTCGATAATGAAGTTCATTCCGGTTTTCTTCGTTTTGCTGTTTATCCTATTTTCATCTGCTGGCCGGGCAATTACTTATTTTGTGGACGCCGCAAACGGCGATGACGCCAATTCCGGCGCCAGCCCGTCTTCCGCCTTCAAAACCATTCAAAAAGCCGCCGATACCATGGCGGCGGGAGACAGTTGCCGGGTTTTTACCGGGGAGTACGATGAAAGAGTGATGGTAAACGACTCCGGGGCTTCCGCAGCGCCGATTGTGTACCAGGCGGAGGGTAATGTTCTGATGAAAGGGTTCAAAATTACCGCGGATTACATTCACATCATCGGGTTTGATATGACCCGTTGGGGCGTTTCCGTTAAGGGCAAGTACTGCCAGATTTTAAATAACAACATCCACGATGTGGGTTTTGTGGGGATAGACCTGCTGACCGAACCCGCGTATGCCAATAACAGCACTTGCAGTAATTGCATTGTTAAAGGAAATACTATCGCTTACGCGGTAAAATGCGGCATCCGGGTGATGGGGCAAAATCACCTGATAGAAGACAACGACATCAGCCACACGCTGGAATGTTCGCCCTACACCTCTTATTGCGATGACGCCGACGGCATCCGTTTTTTTGGCAGCGGGCATATATTCCGCAGGAACTATATTCACGATATTCTCCACGAACCGGAAAATTTTGACGATCCCCATATTGATTTTTTCCAAACCTGGAAAACCGCCCAAAACATCATTTTTGAACAAAATATTTGTGTGAGTCCCAATACCAGCGGCAGCAACCAGATTGTAATGATTTCCGAAGATGACGGCGAAACCGTCAGCGATTTAATTTTCCGCAATAATATTTTTATTATGAGCGACCCGGGTTACTGTGCGTTCAATATTCATCAAAAAAATCCCGGGGGATGGATTGAGAACATTGTCATTGCTAACAATCTATTTTATCATGCCAACCCCGCGGGGATGGGAGAATATGCGATTCGATTAATCGGAACGCGCAATGTCACCGTTAAAAATAACGCCTTTTATGATTTTGGCGACAACGCCGCTTATGCAAATTATATAACGATTGAAAATTCGGAAAACATTGATATTGGGAATAATAGTGTATATGTCACCGGCGGCCAGGCGCCCTACGGAGGGCCTTTTCCCAATGATGTATGGATGATCGACCCCCTCTTTCTCGATCCCCAGAACCGGAATTTTTTCATACCGGCGAATTCTCCGCTGATCGATGCCGGAATAGCCCTGCCGGAAGTCAGCGATGATTTTGCCGGCACTCCCCGCCCCCAGGGTTCTGCTTACGATATAGGCGTGTATGAATTTACCGGCGACAGTTTGCTTTCCCCGCCGCAGAACATACGGGTTACGAAATAAACCATTTCCGCAATAAAAAAAACCCCGCCGGGAGGTGGGGTTTTTTAGGGATTCCTCGGAAAATCTTCCGGAGGTTCCGAACCTCCGGGAGGTTTTAGCACTTCAAAACATCTCAAAAAAATAGGAGGAATATATTAGACTTTAAAGGAATCGGCGTCTCCGGTCTAACGCCAGAATATAAAAATAAAACAGCATCACATTGGGGCCGATTTTCATTGCCAAATCCGCTTCGGTGATGGAATATACCACAAACATGGATACCACAATCGCAGCCCGGAGGGTAAAATCCGTGGTGTATATTTCCGAAAGAGAGCCAAAGTTGAAAACCCATTTCAGCCCGTAAAACAATAATACCATCAATGCAAAAAACCCCAGAAAACCTGTGGAAAGCAGCGCCTCTAAGTAGGCATTATGGGCGTGGTAGGCGTACCAGAAGGTGGTTAAATTCCCTTCGTTCAGCACAAAGCGGCTCATGCAATACCCGTGGCCAAACACAAAGGAGAGCGCATCATCAAATATTACCATTACCGCTTTCGCCCAAATATCCGTGCGGCCGGTGACGGACATAATTTTATCCGTAGTTTGCCCGCGATTAACCGTCTCCAACAGATTCTCAAAGATGGGAATTTCCGCAGCGAGGGCCAGGATAAAAAAAGAGCCAACCGCCATGACCAGGCTGAGGCTGCCCAATCTTAAGTATAATGATTCAGCCCTGTTGCGCCCCAGGAGGAACCATACCCACAAAAAACCGCCGATCAGTAAGCAAATCATCGAAATACGGGTTCTGGCGAGCGCCATAATCAAAAGGTAAATCATTCTTACCCCCCATAAAAGCCAGGAATAGCGAACTTTTCCGGTTCTGAAAGACAACCAGAAAGCCAGCGCGGAGAGGAAACTGATCTCGTTGGCATGGGTAACCCCTATTCCTAATCTTTGCACTTCATGATCGATTTTCGGCTGCACCAGGAACAACGAGGTAATTCCATCTTTGACAATGATCAGGGAAATTACAATTAACCAGAGTTTTTCCACTCTCTTTAAATCATCCACCGAATCAGCGCCCTGAATCATCCCCATTGTAAGCAGGGCGGTTCCGGCCAGTAAAATCCAATAACCGATCACTTTGGTGGGATAGGGATTGAATGCAGCGGAGAGTAAAGCGAGGGCGATAAATGTTATCAACGTTCCGGCGCCAAATCCGATATTTTTTTCTTTGAATAGTTGCCGCGCCCCGATAAAACCGCCGACCATCGCGACGCCAATTTGCACGAAAATCAGCCAGTCAACTTCCAGGGACTCCACACTCTGGCCGTCACGGGTGCGGAAATGCGTGCCGGTCAGGACAACAATGGCAAGCCAAATTACTAATGCGGCATGTTTCATTTGCTCAGTTGATGCCTTGTGTTTTTTGTTTTATGGTAAATAGTTCAGCTATCGCAACACGCAGGCGTCAGCGTTTTGCGGTGATGATTACCGGAATCTCCGATTGATCGCGCCTGGGACTCCTTTCAAGCTTCATGATCCGTTTCATATAATAGTAAGTCATCATTACCCAGGGTAAGGGGTCGGACCATGCAAACGCTTCAAAATGCTGGCGGTGCAAAACGCTGCCCAGCCACTGCTTCCAGGTAAGCAATCCCCGGCGATGGGCATCGCGGAACGATAAAAAATCCCGCAGTGGCCGGATCAGTCGCACTCCCCGGCGATATTCACCCGGCGGCGGAAGCGGCTGGCCGGCCAACCGGTTGTAAACAAACAGGGCAATATCAAAACCGCACTGCCGGATCAATTCGGTGGCATTGGTGAGACGGGGATTACATTCCATCAATTTCAATACGCCGTCCCGGGGGTCGCGTTTGAATTCCACCGCGCCCAATCCGAAATAACCGATTCCCTTCAGGAACTTCAGACCGACTTCCGCCACCTCCGGATTCCAATCGGTCATGTGATAGGTTCCGTTTCCGGAATCATTGGGATACTGGCGGAGTTTTCGTTTGGTGAAATGGAAAAGCGGCGTTCCTTCCTCGTCCAAATAGGAATAATAACTTTGAAATAGATCTTCTCCTTCGCCGGGAATAACCTCCGTGACGATTAAATCGGAGCGAAACTTGTGGCGGATGCCGAGGTTGTGGATATGATTGAATTCCCGTAGAAGCTCCTCGCGACTATTGACGATGAACAGTTTTTTCATAAACTGTTTTCCCCGGAACTCATGGGAATAGCGAGGTTTGAGCGCGCAGGGGAAAGGCACCCGGTCGATGATCGCTTCGATATCCTTGCGGTCATTCACTACCCAGGTTTTCGGCGCCGGCACCCCGATTTTCTCCGCCAGTTTGTAGGTTTCGGCTTTATCGAGCATGGCCAGGAGCAAATTCTCTTTTACTTCCGGTAAAAAATAATGCTCAGCAAGCTCCACCCGATGGCGGGCGGCCATCTCAACCGCATCATCGGAACAGGGAAAAATAACCGCGCCTCGATATTGATTTAACCCCTCCCCCGTCAGCCACTCCACCCAGGCGGGCACGTTGTCGCCCCGGAACGGAATTCGTTTGCTAAATCGCGAGAAGCGGGCATGGTTTTGGGGAATATCCAGCGCGTAAACCGGGATGCCGCGCCTTCCTAAGCTTCGCGCCACGGAAAGGGAGACGATTCCCCCATCCAATAATATCACCGGCGGTGTATCAGGCTTGTAATTTCTGTTGAACAAACTCATAATTGATCCTTTCTGTATCATTTTGAATATCCAATAGGCGGCGTAAAATCGGAATCGCGACCGCGACGCGATCTTCCGGATTGCGGGTTTGATAATGATAATGCAGTCCCGGCGAGGCGTTGACCTCGATAATTTTTCCGCCGCTTTGTTTTAACGGAATGCTTACATCAGTCGTCATTACATCGATGCCCGCCAGGCGAATGCCCAGTACCTCTGCGGCGCGGGCGCCTTCTCGAATCAGTTCTTTGGGGATTAGATTCAAGATAGATTCGCATTCAAACGCCCCGCTTTCGTTGGTGGTGGTTTTGACGGCGACCGCCTGATCTTTTTGCGGAATTAAATTTAAGGAAAGCCCGTTTCTTTTCAGGGTTTTGCGGCAGTCAACGTCGATTACCAGCACTTTCAGCGCCAAATGCCCGGATTGCTCAACCCGCCGTTTGTTCTCGGCGCGGATCAGTTCCCGAATCGTGGAGCGCCCGTCGCCAATGACCTGAGGCGGGCGGCGGCGGATCGCGTCGATCAGTTCCCCGTCGAGGTAGAGGAATCGATACACATCGCCGGGTACCTGCCGTTCTATCATAATCAGCGGGCAGAAAGCGGAGGCAAAAATCGCGGCGCGGATAAGTTCGCGGTCTGTTTTTACGTGGGTTGTAACGCCTTTCCCTCCCGCGCTCTCCAGCGCCGGCTTTACCACGCAGGGCGCATTCTGATTGCGGAGAAATTCCTTTGCCGAAGCAATATTGTTCAGGGTGAAGGCGTGGAAAGGAGGAACGGGAACGCCATGTTCCGACAACACCTTGCTGACCAGCGGTTTATTGCGTGCCACCTGGAGCGTTACGTGATGATCGAGCTCCACCAGGTAATCCTGTATCCAGGTGGAACGCTCTCCGTAATGGGCGCGATAAAATCCGCCGGAATAGCGTACCAGCTTAACCGAAAGCTCATTAGCAGCCTCACGCCACATATCCTCGTGGAATTCGCTGAAAACATCTTTAAGATCAAGGGCATTATTCCTTAACTTTTTCCATCCATGCCTTAAGAAATACAGTATGCGTAAAAGCTTGAAAATCCATTTTCGCGGGGAGAAGAAACGCATGAATAACCTCTGTTGGTAAATAGACTTTATCGGAAATAATTTTTTGACAGCCTGCCCGACTGAAGTGCAGGCGGGGATAAACAGGATTTCCGGGATATGGGAAATCGATTTTTCGACATTTTTATCCCGTTCCATCCTGTATATGCTGTCTAATTTTTTATTTCCAATATCTCAGGGCAATAGGAGCGTAAGAGCTCAAACCGGCCAGGGCTCCGACCAATACGGTAATTGCAGCGCCCAGCGGCCCCCAGGCGGGGATCAACAACCAGGCGGTGAGCAACGTAGCGCCCAGGGCGATCAGCCTGCTCATGCTCTCGATGTTCGCCCGCCCTCTCCCGACCAGAACCGCCGTAATCACGCTGTGAATGCCCAGTATGGCCATCCCCAACGCCTGGAAGAGATACACCGGCAACCCGATCAGATATTGCGTCCCGAAGAATTTGCCCACGAACCACTCCACGGAGAACAGATAAATGACCAACAGGCTGATATTTATTGCTAAAGTGGCGCCCAACATCCCCATCAGCATTTTGCGATGTTCGCTAAAATCCGATGAAGCGGTTTTGGGCATCAAAACGGTTGAAATGTTTGAAGGTACGAAGAAAAATATAATTCCCAGGTTTCGCGCCATGGAATACAACCCTACATCGGTATTGCCGCCATAATGCTCCAGGAAAAGGATGGGAATAGCGCGGTATAACATGTAACTGGCGTGGGATATCCAGATAGGCCCGGAAAAGCGCAGCACCTCTTTAATCGTATCCCGGTGAACCAGGGAGGCGTTAAATCCCATGGGAAGCGCCCAGAAAATCTGTAACAGCGCCAGGGGCAGGAAATAAGACATCCCGTAGATCATCAGGGCGAGGAGCGGGGATTCGATTTTGAGGAAATAAATCAGCGCAACCACCAGAATCAATTGAATAAAATTGCTCCCCAGGTAAGCGGCGGTAAGCCTTTCCATCGACAGGAAACCGCTGGATATTCCCCAGTAGGCATAGAATACGGTTAAACCGATCAGGATTACAATAATGCCGATATTAAATTTCCCGAGTGCGTGAAGAGCGGGCACGGCTATCAGCAGGGTGAGCAATAAAACCGCCGCCAATACCAGCCAGAGATTGGTCAAAAGATAGGGAAGTTTATCCCGGTCCTGGTGATATTTGCCGATAAACCGGGACATCACGTGCTGCCCGAGGGGCTGCGCGCCGATAGAAATAATCATCGCCAGGGTAATCCCGTATTGGATCAATCCGTACTCTTCCGGCGCAAACACCGCCGCCAAAACCAGGGGAAAAGCCATTCCCAAAATTCTGGCCAGCCCCATCCCGAAGGGAAGCAGCACCGCTCCTTTCAGGATAAAGCGCCAATCCAAACTTTGCAGCCGCTGCATCAAGCGGAAAGCGGAGATGTTCTGCAAACCTCGCCTCCCATTAACTCTGTCAACTCTTCAAACGCGCCATTCCAGCGGTTCTGTTTTTCTCTCGACAATTCGGAAATTTCTCTCAGGAGGCGATTTTCTTTTTTCCGCGCCTGCTGCAAGCCCTCTACAATGCTTTCTACACTGTGCTCGACAAAAACAGCGCCCCTGGTAAAATACTCCGTAAGAGCAGGCTGGCGGGATAATATAAGCGGTTTGCCGACCGCCATTCCCTCCACGCCGCCGGCAACTAAGGAGTACGGGGTGGTCGTTAAGGTCATAATCGCATTGGAGGAATACAATTGATCCCAATACTGGTGATGCAACAGGTAACCGGGGAATATGACATTGGGGGGCGCTTTTTCCAGCAAGTTTTTATCCGCGCGGGATTTATTACCGAGGATATAAATGCGCGTATCCGGCAACTGCCGGGCGGCTTCCACCACCAATTCCAGGGGTTCATCCCCGTGGAAATTACTGATGACCGTTACCGTAAACAGGCTCAAGTTCGCCGGTTCATTTTTTCCATTGGGATGCAGAACGAAGGGCGGACGCTCCAGCAGGATCGTTTTTCCGCCCCAGGATTCAACAACCCTTTTGTGATTGGAATGGGGTGTAATATTGACAAGGGCTCTTTTAGTCAAAAATTGTTGCAACGGCGCAGCCCACCCCCATTTCCAGCCGATAAATGAATGCCCGTGTATATTCATCACGAAGGGGGCGCCGGTGAGCCTGCTATACATATAAACACACAGCGGGGCAAAAACCGGGGTGTTAATAACGTAAATTACCGAGGGCTTTTCCCGGAAAAGCAATTGCCAGGTTTTTATAAACATCAAAGGATACTTAACCGGCGCCAGAATGGGGACCTTGTGACGCAGATAATGAACGAAATGCATGGAAGCGTTTAGCCGTTTTGCAATATCCTCGCTGTGAGGATTATCCGGCCCCCAGTAAATAACAACCGGTTTGAAGCGGCGGCGATTTTGTGTCGAACTCCTTTTCATGGTTGCAACTCCTTTGAACATTTTAAAAAAAGTGGAGAGGGATAGCGCGGGTAAACAGAGGATATATTAAGCAATTTTCTCCGGGGAGAAAGCGTAAAGAATCCACCCTAAATGATAGGGGCGGCATTCGTAATTCACTTTGATGTCATCATGCCCGTTTTTCTTTTCCGGCAATTGCAAGAGAGACCAGAGCATATCGTAATTCATTTTGTGTTTCGCGCGATAAAAACTTCTCCAAATGACATTGTGAGTAGTGTCAATCATATCCACCCCCAACTCATTGTTTCCATCCACCCATAATAATCCTTTATAAATTTGGGGCCGGAAATTGATGCCCGCGGCCTCGCCAATGGCAAACAACGCCATGGGGGCCATTCCGTTTTGGTGGGTGCCAAAAACCGGGTATTGCCCGACCATTTTTCCGGTTGAAGAATCATAATGCCACCACCATTGGCCGTAAGGCCCTTGCAGGCGGCAAACGGTATTTGCGCACTCCAATGCAATCCCCGCCGCTTCCTCATTTTGATACGCCCGGGCAAATTTGGTAAATGCATAAATGGGATACACCTGGTCGGCAAAACAGCCGATGCGACCCCGCAAAGTCCCTTTTATGGAAGCTTTTTTGAGATGCCCGAAAATTCCCTTTCCGCTGTAATTGTTTTTTATCAATTGATAAGTTTGTTCAGCCGGAATACGCCAGCGGGCTGAAGTATCTTTTAAGGTTAAAGCGGCAGATGAGACGCCGGTTAAAAACCAGGCCATCTCCGTGGTATAGCCCCGGATGGCATCCTGGTATTTTGCCAGCGCGGCGCCAACCTGCAAATCGGTATAGAGTTGAGGCAGCCTCCCCGCTTCTACACGGGACGCCAGCCAGAGCAGCAATCCCAAATTTCCGATGTTATCTATGGTGCCTGTTTTTTCGATCAAACTGTTCAGCGCGCGTTTCACATCTATTGGCGAACGGCCTCCGAATCTTTCATATTGATTAAGCCCCAGCAGGGAGATAATCGTGTAGCGATACGATTTCTTTTCCTGAACCACCGAACCGGCGCCGGTTCGTTTGACCGTGAAGCAAAAAAGCTGCTCTTTCTCATCAAAGGTTGCCTGAAGACCCTTCACGGCCACCTGCAGGACTTTTTTCTGTAAATTCGCAATCGTCTGGGGGGAATTCGCAAAATGGGTGTTATCCCGGCGAGCGCCGACAATAGAATACGCTTCCGCGTTACTCATTTTTCCTCCAGCATTTTAATAATTTCACCTACAATTTTGTCCAAAACCGCATGGGAGTGATGCCCGTTCTTTTCCGAACGCTTACGCCGTTCCAGGTTCATTTTCTCATAAACGTCTTCCGGTTTCTCCAGCAACACCAAACGCCCGGAGCTTTCAAGATACTTGTCAATAGCGCCAATGGCGCCGCGAAAGATGCTGTACACCGGAACTCCCAGCGCCGCCGCTTCCCGGTTCATGGTTCCTCCCCCGCTCACCACTATATCAGAGTGCCAGATCAGGTTCAGGCCGTTGTAGGCTCGCCGGGGAATCATAAGTTTCCCCTCGTTAAAAAGATTGGCCCACTTTTGCTTAATTTCGTTCGCCTGGCGATCGTTGCGCGGCAGGATGATCCCCCGGGCGTTTGGATGGGAGCTTACCCGATGTATCAGCGCTTCCAAAAGCTGCTCGCTGTGGGAATTATGGTAGTGCGCCTCGGTGGCGGGGGGACGGATGGTGACCACAATATCATTTCCGTTGAGGGACATTTCTTTTAAGATGCTGCCATCGGGCTTGAATTCCGGCAGGTAAACCTCTTCTTTTAAACCGGGATATCTGACAACTCTGCCAAATTTCTTCAGTTTGGGAAGATCCGCAGGGAGCGCTTCCGGGATAATCGCGCAATCCGGTTTGATAAACGGCATTCCCTGGGTATGTTCGTAATCAAACATGACCACCGTGGGGATCTCTAAAAACGAAGTCAGCACTGTCTGCCCCCGGGAACCATGCGAGACGGCAAGATGCGGGCGTTTTAGCAAAACCAATGGCATCAGTTGGGAAATTCGCAGGAAAAGTCCCAGCGCTTTCAGATATTTGTTTTTTCCGTAATGTCCGCCGATCACCTGCGCTTTCAGGTTATACACCTTCAAGAGTTCCCGTACCTGGTATGCATCGCGCCCGGTCAGCCACACCTCGTATCCCGATTGTTCCAGTTTTTTGATAATCGGCTGGAAAAACGGGACGTGGGGAGAGTTATCCAGGTCGATCCAAATCCTTTTTTTTCTGAAATGTTTGTCATTCCTGACGTTCATGGCGACTCCGTTAACAAAATGTTTATGCAACAATTGATTTTGGCACATACTGCTCGTAACGCTCCTGCTGGTTATCTCTATTCACCCAAAACCGCGCGATTGTTCGGGGAAGGGCGTGCCAGTATTCCCCGCGGTATTGGGTTTTTACATAAGTCAGGAATTCGGTATAAAATTCGGCGGGGAATTCTTCCAATCCCGCTTTCCTCCGGTGGAAATTGAGGTAGTCCGGGTGAACGTTGAGCAGCGCCATTCCCCCCTGCTCGGCAATCCAATCCAGCTTTCGTTTCCAAATATCGATGTTCTTTTCGCGCAACAGAATAAACAGGGTAAAATCCTGAACCAGGGTGTAGGGAAGCTCCACATACCCCCTGCCGGTAAACTCATTGCGAACATAAAAGGGGAAAATGGTATTTACGCCGTCGGATTGCGGCTCGAACGGGTCGGTATCAAAAGTGGAGGCGTCATACAGAATATCCAATTGATGAATCCAGTCCAGGTTATGGTGCATCGCGGGGGAGCGGAAACCCACCGCGTGCCATGCTTTGATGTATTGATTGATTCTTTTCGCCCGTTCAGCGAATATTTCCTTGTTTTTATAGAGTTTGCCGTCGTGTTTCAGACCATGAACGCCCACCTCAAATCCTCTTTTCACCATTATTCTGCGCAAGATTTCGGAAACAAAATATCGTTCCGGCACAAAATTAAAGGAGGAGCGGAAGCCTAATTTTTCCTCGGCATTCATCACGTCAATGCATTTTGCCTGCCCGATCACCGTTTCAACATCATGGGTGAGGACAAAAGCGAAACGTTTGTTATCCGGCCAGCCCCTCCAATCCGGCGGAGGCGTGGCGGCATCCGCTGAAACGGGCCAGGTGGATGCGTGCTTTTTTCTCTTCCGCAGCGCTAATTGGCGCCTTAAAAAAATTTGCATTCTTCGCGACATAAAGGGCTTGACGATATAATAAAAGTCTTTGAGATCCATATAGCACCTAAGCAATGTGTTTGTAGATAACATTCCCGATTGATTTCAAAACCGGGATGGGCATCCGGTTAAATATTTTGGTGTAAAAACCGGAAACTTCCGCATTCTGTTGGATAAACGCGTTTCGTTTCAAATCGTATTTGAAATAAGGAACCGCCTTTTCTTCCGCTCCCCAGCCGGTTTTAAACTGGCGCAATCCTTTGTTATTCGGTTCGGTTCTTCCGAATGAGAACATCCGGTACCCATTGCGGGCGTATTGGCGGATGGCTTCCCACATGACCAGGTTATTAGCGCGCAAATGCTGATATTTCATATCCGACGCGCCAAATTTGTAAATGGCCTGGTCGCCAAAATGGAAAAAAATCGCCCCGGCAATGGCGGTTTTCTCAAATTCCGCTAAAACCACGTTGCCCATATTTTTTGAAATGATATGATCAAAAATTGAGCGGAAGAAATGATAAGGCTGGGGAGGAAGGCCGTGTTTTTGGCGGGTCAAACAGTGCAGTTTATAATATTCTTTCAGCGCCGCGGGGGAATTTTCCATGCGGATTTCAAGCCCGCTTTGCGCCGCTTTTTTGATATTCCGCTTCATGCTGCCCCGGAAAGCGGCGAACACTTTTTCCTCGTTATCGGTGAGATGAATCGAATGGTTGTAGAAATAAACCGAGGGTTTCATCTCCCCGTTAAACCGGCCGGCTCCCCGCAGTTCAAAGTATTTCCAACCCTTTTCCAGGCTAAAATCGATAAGATATTGCTTCAAAGCCGCCGGGGGGATTTCAGCATCCATCAGCGGCTCACAGAAATCCGTAAAAGGGAGAGAGATACCGCGCTTGCCGGTAAGGGCGCTGCGTATTTCCATGAATGGAAGCAGAACCCGGAATTCGGAATGGTCAACCAGCGCCAGGTAAAGCGGCTGATAACCGTAGGATTCGTTCAGGACCTTTGCCCAGGCGGCGGTGTAAAAGATATCGCCTTTGGGGGTGTGCAATAAAAGGTCGTCCCATCCCCGGTAATCCAGGGGATTGATCACTTCCAGGTGTAATTGTTCCAATGCTAAATCCTTTTAGTATTTTGGGTGGTTTTAATTCGCTAATATACTCGATCCGGGTACCTGACGCAGCCGCATCAAGTACCCGAAATCGAGTACGTTGCCTGGTGAGAGGGAAGCAAAGAAGGTCATTTAGGGATGCTGATTTAATTATTTCCTGATTTAACATTTTTGGCATTATCTTTGAAATCAACTCAACATGTCACCACTACGTGGTTTTTTAACTAAAGGGAGACTCCATTTTCTATAAACATTTC